>NZ_DJTF01000190.1:0-9939 GCF_002438125.1 Pseudomonas sp. UBA6315 | reverse complement strand
GTGTCACCAGGCCCTGGCGCGCGGCGAAGAAGCTGCCGGCGAAGCCCGCGAAGCAGGCGCCCAGGGTGAAGGCCGAAAGCTTGATCACGGTCGGGTTAAGGCCCAGTGCCCGGCAGGCGATCTCGTCTTCGCGCAGGGCTTCCCAGGCGCGGCCGATCGGCATGCGCAGCAGGCGGTTGATGACGAACAGCGCCAGCAGGGCCAACAGCAGGGCTACCAGGTAGAGGAAGATGACCTTGTTGATCGAGTTGTATTCCAGCCCGAAGAACTCGTGGAAGGTCTGCATCCCCTCGGCCGCACGGCGTTCGAAGGTCAGGCCGAAGAACTCCGGCTTGGGGATGTTGCTGATGCCGTTCGGGCCGCCGGTCCAGTCGGTGAGGTTACGCAGGAACAGGCGGATGATCTCGCCGAAGCCGAGCGTCACGATCGCCAGGTAGTCACCGCGCAGGCGCAGCACCGGGAAGCCGAGCAAGAAGCCGAAGGTGGCGGCCATCAGGCCGGCGATCGGCAGGCAGACCCAGAAGCTCCAGCCCAGGTAGTGCGAGAGCATCGCATAGCTGTAGGCACCGACGGCATAGAAGCCCACATACCCCAGGTCGAGCAGGCCGGCCAGGCCCACCACGATGTTCAGGCCAAGGCCCAGCAGCACGTAGATCAGGATCAGCGTGGCGATGTCGACCGCCCCGCGCGAGCCGAAGAACGGCCACACCAGGGCAGCGGCGATCAGGCCGATGATGATGTAGCGCTGGGTCTTGGGCAGGGTGAGGTAGTTGCTGACCGCCGGCGGGATCAGCTTGCGATCCGAACGGCGGCCCATCACCGAACTCCACTGCTTGTCGAACAGCACGCGCAGGAACATCAGCACCGAACACACGGCGATGATGCTGATGGTGAACGAACCCTGGCTGTGGACCGACAGGCTGATGCCGTCGATGCTCAGTTTCAGGCCCAGCACCGGGAAGGCCACGGCCCATACCAGCAAGGCGGCGAAGAACGCCTGTTTGAGATTTCTGTTCATACTTTTTCAACCTCCGGGCGGCCGAGGATGCCGGTCGGCCGGAACAGCAAGACAAGAACCAACAGGCCGAATGCCACCACGTCCTTGTACTGGTCGCCGAAGATGTCGGCGCCGAAGGCCTCGGCCACGCCCAGCACCAGCCCGCCGAGCATCGCGCCCGGGATGCTGCCGATGCCACCCAGTACCGCCGCGGTGAAGGCCTTCAGGCCCACCAGGAAACCGGCGTTGGGGTTGATGACCCCGTACTGCATGCTCAGCAGCACGGCCGCCACGGCTGCCAGGGCAGCACCGATGACGAAGGTCAGGGCGATGATGTTGTTGGTGTTGATGCCCAGCAGGTTGGCCATCTTGATGTCCTCGGCGCAGGCGCGGCAGGCGCGCCCCAGGCGGGAACGGGAGATGAACAGGGTGAGCAGGGTCATGGCCACCAGGGTGACCACGAACACCAGGACTTGCATGTAGCTGATCAGTACTTCTTCAGCACCGCCTGGCCCGAAGGAGAAGCTCCCGGGGATCAGGTTGGGGATGGATTTGTCCTTGGAGTCCTGCGACAGCAAGACAGTGTTCTGCAGGAAGATCGACATGCCGATGGCGGAAATCAGCGGGATCAGTCGGTTGCTGTTGCGCAGGGGGCGGTAGGCAACCCGTTCGATGCTGTAGCCATAGGCACTGGTGACGAAGATCGTCGCGACGAAGGCAACGGTCATCAGGATCGGCAGCGAGTGGATACCCATCATGGCCAGGCCCGCCAGGGCGATGAAGGCCACGTAGGATCCGATCATGTAAACCTCGCCGTGGGCGAAGTTGATCATGCCAATGATGCCGTACACCATCGTGTAGCCGATGGCGATCAAGGCATAGGTGCTGCCGATGGTCAATCCATTAACCAGTTGTTGGAAGAAATGGTAGATCTCAGGCATTACAGCGCTCCTAAAAACCTGATTTGCATTTCGCCGGCCGGGTGACGGCCAGGAAACCGCGGGTGACGGTTTTAAGATTTTCAGGTGAGCCCGCTGCCGGATCGCGGCAACCAGGCCCATGAACCTCGTAAAACAAAGCCCACTGCTCGCACAGTGGGCTTTTACGGTCAGCTATTTAGTCACGCAGTTACTGAGGGGAGACTTCAGTCTTCGGTTTGCCGAAGTGCCATTCGTAGACCACGAACTTGAAGTCTTTCAGGTCGCCCTTGGCGTCGTAGGAGAGCTCGCCGGTCGGGGTCTTGAAGGTACCGGCGTGGATGGCTTCGGCCACCTTGGCGGTGTCTTCGGACTTGGCCGCTTCGATACCCTTGGCGATCAGCTCGACAGCCGAGTAGGCCGGGAACACGAACGGGCCGCTTGGGTCCTTGCCGTCAGCCTTGATGGCCTCGACGATGGCCTTGTTTTCCGGGTCGGCGTCGAACGATTTCGGCAGGGTGACCAGCAGGCCTTCGGAAGCGCCCTGGGCAATCTGCGAGATCGAGTCGTTACCCACGCCTTCTGGGCCCATGAACTTGGCTTTCAGGCCCTTTTCCTGAGCCTGGCGCAGGATCAGGCCCAGCTCTGGGTGGTAGCCGCCGTAGTAGACGAAGTCGACGTTGTTCTGCTTGAGCTTCTGGATGATCGAGGAGAAGTCCTTGTCACCGGCGTTCAGGCCTTCGAACACGGCAACCTTGACGCCTTTCTTCTCCAGGGTCTGCTTGACCGCGGTGGCGATGCCTTCACCGTATTGCTGCTTGTCGTGCAGCACGGCCACCACTTTCGGTTTGACGTGGTCGGCGATGTAGTTGCCGGCGGCCGGGCCCTGGGCGCTGTCCAGGCCGATGGTGCGGAAGATCAGTTTGTAACCACGGGAAGTGATTTCCGGGCTAGTGGCAGCCGGGGTGATCATGATCACGCCTTCGTCTTCGTAGATGTCGGACGCAGGCTGGGTCGAGCTGGAGCACAGGTGGCCGATGACGAACTTGACGCCGTCGTTGACCACTTTGTTGGCGACTGCCACGGCCTGTTTAGGGTCGCAGGCGTCGTCGTATTCCACGGCTTCAAGTTTTTTGCCATCGACGCCGCCCTTGGCGTTGATGTCCTTGATGGCCTGTTTGGCGCCGATGAACTGCATGTCGCCGTACTGGGTCACAGGGCCCGTCTTGGGACCGGCGATGCCGATCTTGATGGTATCGGCGGCAAACGAATGGCTGGCTACCCCTGCCAGAACCATTGCGGCGAACAGCTTGGAAATCTTGATCATAGTGCTCCACTCATTCTGTTGTAATTCTTATAGTCCTGGCGGCCAGGGCTACAGACCGGGCGGGATTGCAGCATGGCCACGCCACACTGCATGCCCACCTTCCCCCGGAACATGTCCCGGAACTGTACCGGTACAGTGTAGAGCGCTGTTCGAGCGCTTGAAAAGCGGGCGAAAAGTGCCTAATTCGAGGGTTGTCGCATGGTCGACACAAAGATACAAAAAGGCGCCATCAAATTGCCCGTATCTGCGGCCCCCCCCACACGTTCGGGGCCAATCGACCAAATTACTGTTTTGAAACCGGGTTTTTCTGCAAAAATGCAGGCCTTTTTTATAGGCCGTTTTTGCGGGTACAAACCCATGACTGATCAAACAAGCACCCTCTATGCCAAATTGCTTGGCGAGACCGCGACCATCGAGTGGAAAGCCTTGGAGCGTTTCTGGGCCAAGGGTGACCTGATTTGGGTCGACCCTGGCCTGGACCTGATCGAGGTTGCCACGGCAATGGCCGAGAATCGCGGCGAAATCTTCGCCAAGTGGCGCAGTGATGGCACTGTCGGCCCGGTCACGACCGAGCAGGCGCTCGACCTGCAAAGCCGCGATCCAGAGATCTGGGCGGTGGTGGTATCGCCGTTCATCGTGATCCAGGTGAAGAGCCCGGCGTGATCGCGCGCCGTTTTGGTGCGTGAAAATGCACAGCTGCCTCGCCTTGGTGCTTGAAGGCGTGCAGGCGGGTAGAGGTAGGTAACAATTTGGCGTGGCGGTAACAGTTTACGGAATGCGTAATGGGCCGCGCTGCGGCCCGCTGATTTTCGAATTTGCCAGGAGTGCTCGATGCGTTCAGAACTTCCTTCACTTGGATTCGCCGGTATCGGCCTGATGGGCCTGCCCATGTGCCGGCGCCTGCTGGCCGCGGGCTTCCCGTTGACCGTCTGGAACCGCAGCCCGGAGAAATGCGCCGAGCTGGTTGCCGCAGGCGCGCGCCTGGCGGCAAGCCCCGCCGAGTTGTGCCGCGACAACGACATGGTGCTGCTGTGCCTGGCCGATACCGCCGTGGTCCGTGAGGTGGTGTTCGGCGAGCACGGCATCGCCATGGGCGGGCGCAGCGGGCAACTGCTGGTCGATTTCTCCAGCCTGGAGCCGACCGCCACCCGCGAGATGGCTGCCGAGCTGGCAGCGCTGTGCGGCATGGCCTGGCTGGATACGCCGGTGTCTGGCGGCACCCCTGGCGCCGAGGCGGGCACGTTGGCGATCATGGTCGGCGGCGAGGCGGCGCACCTTGAGCGGGCGCGCCCGGTCCTGCAGGTGCTCGGCCAGCGCGTGACGCACATGGGCGGCGTGGGGGCAGGGCAGGTGACCAAGGCCTGCAACCAGATGATCGTGGCCTGCAACGCCCTGGTGATTGCCGAGGTGGTGGCCCTGGCCGAACAGTCCGGGGTCGATGCCAGCCTCATCGCCGAGGCCCTGGCGGGTGGTTTTGCCGATTCCAAGCCGCTGCAGATCCTCGCGCCGCAAATGGCCGCCAGCGATTACGAACCGATCAAGTGGCATGTGCGCACGCTGCTCAAGGACCTCGATGGTGCGGTCAAGCTGTCCCGCGAGCAGGGCTCGGCGACGCCGCTCAGTGGCCTTGCCGCGCAATTGATGCGTTTGCACGGTAGCCAGGGCTATCTGCAAAAAGATCCGGCGACCCTGGTAGAGCTGTATCGCAAAAAGTGATGGGGGCGAAGTCCTGGTGGTCGAGCCGGTCGAGGATCGGCCGCAGGTCTGCCAGGGCCACGGGGCGGCTGAGCAGGTAGCCCTGCAGGAAGTCGCAGCCGTTGCTGGCCAGGAACGCATACTGCTCGGCAGTTTCCACCCCTTCGCTGACCACCTGCAGGTGCAGGGTATGGGCCATGGCGATGATGGCCTGGACGATCTCGCGGTCCTTCAGGCTGCCGGGTACCTCCTGCAGGAAGGAGCGGTCGATCTTCAGCACATCCAGCGGCAGGCGCTTGAGGTAGGCCAGTGACGAATAGCCGGTGCCGAAATCGTCGATCGACAGGCTCACGCCCTGGCTGCGAATGCGCTTGAGCAGGCTGACGGTACGCTGGATATCGCCGACCAGGGCGTTTTCGGTGACTTCCAGCTCCAGGTGGCGTGGTGCCAGGCCCGCCTGGAACAAGGCCATTTCCACCTCCTGCGCCAGCGCCTCGTGGCCCAGGGTCAGCGCCGAGCAATTGACCGTGACCTGCAGGTTGCCGTAGCCGTGGCGCTGCAGCTGGGCCAGGTCGGCGCAGGCATGGCGCAGCACCCACAGGTCGAGGTCGACGATCAGCCCATTGGCTTCGGCAATGCCGATGAAGCGGTCTGGCCCGAGCAGGCCATGTTGCGGGTGCTGCCAGCGCACCAGCGCCTCGAGCTTGGCCACCTGGCCATTGTGCAGGTCGAAGATCGGCTGGTAATGCACGCACAGCCCGCGCTCTTCGAGCAGGGCGACGCGCAGTTCTTCTTCCAGTTGCAGTTCCAGGGTGGCGCGGCTTTTCAGGCTGCTGTTGAAGAAATGCAGGCTGTTGCGCCCGCTGCCCTTGGATTGGTAGAGGGCCAGGTCGGCATGCTTGAGCAGTTCTTCGGCAGTCTGGCCATCGTCGGGGAAGACGCTGATGCCGATGCTGGTGGTCATCACCATGCGCCGGCCGCCCAGGTCGATCGGCTCCTTCATGCGCTGCATGATGCGCTGGGCCAGGTGGCGGGCCTCGTCGCGGTTGCTGAGGCTGGTGACCACGCAGAACTCATCGCCGCCGAAACGCGCGACCAGGTCCTGGTGGCGGGTGGCAGCCTTGATGTGGCTGGCGATGCCTTTGAGCAGTTCATCGCCTGCCGCATGGCCCAGGCTGTCGTTGATGCGCTTGAAATGGTCGATGTCGAGGAACATCACCGCCAGCAGGTCTTCGCTGGCGCTGTGCTCTGCCAGCCGCTCGGCGAACACCTGGTTGAAGCCGCGGCGGTTGACCAGGTTGGTCAGCGCGTCGTAGTGCGCGGCCTGTTGCAGCGACGCCCGCGCCTGGTCGAGCTGGCTGAGCAGGTTGCTGACCCGGCGCAGGTCGTGCTCCTTGCTCTGCAGCTTCTTGTCGGCGAGGGCGGCGCTGATGCTGCTGCCACTGATCAACAGGGTGATGAAGGCGATGGTCAGGCCCAGTTGCAGGCTGTTGTCGCCGGAGGGCAGGCGCAGGGCGGTGTCTGGGGCGATGACCAGGGTCATGGCGGCCATGGCCGTGAAGTGGGTGGCGACGATGCCGCCGGCCATCAGCAGCGCGGCGCCGGTTTTCAGCAACTGGTGCTGGCGGCCGCTGCCGTTGCGAAAGTAGCGCGCCAGCAGCAAGGCGCCGAGGCTGGTCAGCAGGGCGATGCCGGCGCTGCCCAGCAGCGGGCCGGTCTTGTAGAACTGCTGCGCGCCGGTTTGCAGCGCGGCCATGCCGACGAAATGCATGAGGATGATGCCCAGGCCGATCAGCAAGGCGCTTTGCAGGTAATGCTGTGGGCGCATGTGGGTGCGATCGAGGCTGTTCATCGCCAGCCACGCCACCACCAGGGCAATCAGCAGCGAGAGGCCGGTCAGCGGCACGTCATAGTGCATTTCCACCGGCGCCTGGAACGCCAGCATGCTGATGAAGTGCATGGCCCAGATCCCGCCGGCCAGGCAGCACGCGCCAAGCACGCGCCATTGCCGTTGGGCGGTGGCGTGTTCGCTGTGGGACTGGCGTTCGGCCATGTCCAGGGTGGCGAAGCAGGCTGCACTGGCCACCGCGAACGCGATCAGGATCAACAGCGGTTCATGCCGGCAGTCCATGACGATGCGGCCCGAAACGGGCAGTTCGGCGAACAATTGCAGACCCAACCATTCCATTGCTTGCCTCATCTTCGAGTGGGCACTCGAGGCAGTATAGAAAGGGGTGATTAAGCCTTCCGGAATAATGGCATATTGATCTCTACGATTTGGTTATCGGATCAATAGCGTGGGGAAATAAAGCGAGGGGAGGGTGGGGGCGCTTGCGCGCCCCCGAGGGTAACGCTGAATCAGCCAGCAACCAGCACGCGAATCGCCTCCAGGCGCAACGCGGCTTTTTCCAGCATCGCCAGGCCGTCTTCACGCTGCTTGCGCAGGGTGTCGATCTCGCTGTCGCGCACGCTTGGGTTGACGGCCTTGAGGGCTGTCAGGCGCGCCAGCTCTTCGTCGGCTTCGGCGGCCAGGCGGCGCTGCGCTTCGGCCACGCGCTCGACGTGGGTCGGCAGGATCTTCTCTTCGCCACCGCTGATGCGCTTGGCCAGCACGTCGCGCTGGGCCTGGATGAACTTGTTGGCGCTGGCCCGCGGCACGCTTTCGAGCTGGTCGTTGAGGGTTTCGAAGGCCACGCGCGAGGCCAGGTCGTTGCCGTTGGCATCGAGCAGGCAACGCAGCGCCGCAGGCGGCAGGTAACGGCCCAGTTGCAGGCTGCGCGGCGCCACCACTTCACTGACGAACAATAGCTCGAGCAGCACGGTGCCTGGCTTGAGTGCCTTGTTCTTGATCAGCGCGACGGCGGTGTTGCCCATCGAGCCGGACAGCACCAGGTCCATGCCGCCCTGCACCATCGGGTGCTCCCAGGTCAGGAACTGCATGTCTTCGCGCGACAGCGCCTGGGCGCGGTCGTAGGTGATGGTCACGCCTTCGTCGTCGCCCAGCGGGAAGCTGGCGTCGAGCATCTTCTCGCTCGGCTTGAGGATCAGGGCGTTTTCCGAATGGTCCTCGCTGTCGATGCCGAAGGCGTCGAACAGGGTTTCCATGTAGATCGGCAGGGCGAACTGGTCGTCCTGCTCGAGGATCGCCTCCACCAGCGCCTGGCCTTCGCCGGCGCCGCCGGAGTTGAGCTCCAGCAGACGGTCGCGGCCGCTGTGCAGCTCGGCTTCAAGGCGCTCGCGCTCGCCACGGGCTTCGGCCACCAGTGCGGTCCAGGCCTTGGCCTCGCCCCCTTCGAGCATAGGCAGCAGGCGCGGGCCAAACTGATGCTGCAGGGCGTTGCCGGTCGGGCAGGTGTTGAGGAAGGCGTTGAGGCCTTCGTGGTACCACTGGAACAGGCGCTCTTGCGGGCTGTCCTGCAGGTACGGGATGTGCAGTTGGATGGTGTGCTTCTGGCCGATGCGGTCGAGGCGGCCGATGCGCTGCTCGAGCAGGTCGGGGTGGGCGGGCAGGTCGAACATCACCAGGTGATGGGCGAACTGGAAGTTGCGGCCTTCGCTGCCGATCTCGGAGCAGATCAGCACCTGGGCGCCAAATTCCTCGTCGGCGAAGTAGGCGGCCGCGCGGTCCCGTTCGAGGATGCTCATGCCTTCGTGGAACACCGTGGCCGGGATACCGGAGCGCACGCGCAGGGCATCTTCGAGGTCCATGGCGGTTTCGGCGTGGGCGCAGATCACCAGGACCTTGGTGCGCTTGAGCATCTTCAGGGTGTCTATCAGCCAGTCGACCCGTGGGTCGAAGCGCCACCAGCGTTCTTCATCGCTGGTTTCACCCTGGGCCTGGAAGGCGACTTCCGGGTACAGCTCGGCATGCTCGCCGGCCGGCAGGTCGCGGTATTGCTCGGGGTTGGCCAGCGGGTAGGGGTGCAGTTGGCGCTCGGGGAAGCCCTGGATCGCCGCACGGGTGTTGCGAAACAGCACGCGGCCGGTGCCGTGGCGGTCGAGCAGCTCGCGGATCAGCCGCGCGCTGGCCTGGCTGTCGCCATCGCTGACGGCTGCCAGCAGGGCTTCGCCTTCGCTGCCCAGGAAGCCCTGGATGGTGGCGTGGGCCTTGGGCGACAGGCGGCCTTCGTCGAGCAGTTCCTGCACCGCTTCGGCCACCGGGCGATAGTGCTCGCTCTCGGCGCGGAAGGCGGCCAGGTCATGGAAACGGTTGGGGTCGAGCAGGCGCAGGCGGGCAAAGTGGCTGTCCTGGCCGAGTTGCTCGGGGGTGGCGGTGAGCAGCAGCACGCCAGGGATGACCTGCGCCAGTTGCTCGACCAGGCTGTACTCGGCGCTGGCCTGCTCTTCGTGCCAGACCAGGTGGTGGGCTTCGTCGACCACCAGCATGTCCCAGCCGGCGGCGAACAGCGCGTCCTGGGCCTTTTCGTCATCGACCAGCCACTCCAGGGCGACCAGCGCCAGCTGGGCATCCTCGAACGGGTTGCTGGCATCGCTCTCGATGAAGCGTTCGGCGTCGAACAGCGCCACCTGCAGGTTGAAGCGCCGGCGCATTTCCACCAGCCACTGGTGCTGGAGGTTTTCCGGCACCAGGATCAGCACGCGGCTGGCGCGGCCGGACAGCAGCTGGCGGTGGATCACCAGGCCCGCCTCGATGGTCTTGCCCAGGCCCACTTCGTCGGCCAGCAAAACGCGTGGCGCGCTGCGGTCGGCCACTTCACGGGCGATGTGCAGCTGGTGGGCGATCGGCTGCGCGCGGCAGCCGCCCAGGCCCCACAGCGACGACTGCATCTGCTTGCTGGTGTGATGCAGGGTGTTGTAGCGCAGGCTGAACCACGACAGCGGGTCGATCTGGCCGGCGAACAGGCGGTCGCTGGCCAGGCGGAACTGAATGAAGTTCGACAGCTGGGTTTCCGGCAGGGTGCGCGCCTGGTTCTGGCCGTCGAGGCCGTGGTAGACCATCAGCCCGTCGATGTCCTCGACCTCGCGCACGGTCAGCTTCCAGC
>NZ_DJTF01000169.1:0-7373 GCF_002438125.1 Pseudomonas sp. UBA6315 | reverse complement strand
TGAACGTGCTGCGCAACCGCAAGTACGACGAAGAGCTGCAGACCTGGCTGCGCCAGATCCGCGACGAAGCCTACGTTGAAATCAAGCTGCCTGGCGCTGACCAGGCCGCACAGTGAAGCCCCTGCGCTTCGCCGTCACCCCCGGCGAACCAGCCGGCATAGGTCCCGACCTGTGCCTGCTGCTCGCCGCCGACGCCCAGCCTCACCCCCTGATTGCCATCACCAGCCGTGACCTGCTCGCCGAGCGGGCCACGCAGCTGGGGCTGGCCGTCAACCTGCTGGCGGTGCAACCGGGCCAGTGGCCAGAGCAGCCGGCACCAGCCGGCAGCCTGTATGTGTGGGACACCCCGCTGGCGGCGCCCGTAGTGGCCGGCCAGCTGAACCAGGCCAATGCCGCGTTCGTCCTGCAAACCCTGACCCGTGCCGGGCAAGGCTGCATGAACGGCGACTTCGCCGGCATGATCACTGCCCCTGTGCACAAGGGCGTGATCAACGAAAGCGGCATCGCCTTCTCCGGCCATACCGAATTTCTCGCCGACCTGACCCACACCGCCCAGGTGGTGATGATGCTGGCTACCCACGGCCTGCGCGTAGCCCTCGTGACCACGCACCTGCCGCTGCGCGACATCGCCGATGCCATCACCCCCGAGCGCGTGGAGCGCGTGACGCGTATCCTGCATGCCGACATGCGCGACAAGTTCGGCATCGCCAACCCACGTATCCTGGTCTGCGGGCTCAACCCGCATGCCGGTGAAGGCGGCCATCTGGGCCGCGAAGAAATCGACATCATCGAGCCGACACTGGCCCGTCTGCGCCAGGAAGGCATGGACCTGCGCGGCCCGCTGCCGGCCGATACCCTGTTTACCCCCAAATATCTGGAGCACTGCGACGCGGTGCTGGCGATGTACCACGACCAGGGCCTGCCCGTACTCAAGTACAAAGGTTTTGGCGCGGCCGTCAACGTGACCCTGGGCCTGCCGATCATCCGCACGTCGGTCGATCACGGCACCGCCCTGGACCTGGCCGGCAGCGGCAAGGTCGACACCGGCAGCCTGCGCGTCGCCCTGGAAACCGCCTACCAGATGGCCGAGAACCGACCATGAACGAGCAATACCAACACCGGGCGCGCAAGCGCTTCGGCCAGAACTTCCTGCATGACGCGGGCATCATCGACCGCATCCTGCGCGCGATCAACGCCAAGGCCGGCGAACACCTGCTGGAAATCGGCCCGGGCCAGGGCGCCCTCACCGAGGGCCTGCTGGGCAGTGGCGCACAGCTGGACGTGGTGGAACTGGACAAGGACCTGGTGCCGATCCTCCAGCACAAGTTCGCAGGCCGCGACAACTTCCGCCTGCACCAGGGCGACGCCCTGAAGTTCGACTTCAACCAGCTGGGCGTTCCCGCGCGCAGCCTTAAAGTGGTCGGCAACCTGCCGTACAACATTTCCACCCCGCTGATCTTCCACCTGCTCAGCCATGCCGGCCTGATCCGTGACATGCACTTCATGCTGCAGAAGGAAGTGGTCGAGCGCATGGCGGCAGGCCCAGGCGGTGGTGATTGGGGCCGCCTGTCGATCATGGTGCAGTACCACTGCCGGGTCGAACACCTGTTCAACGTCGGCCCCGGGGCGTTCAACCCGCCACCGAAGGTCGATTCTGCGATCGTGCGCCTGGTGCCGCATGAAGTGCTGCCATACCCGGCCAAGGATCATCTGCTGCTGGAACGCGTGGTTCGCGAAGCCTTCAACCAGCGCCGCAAGACCTTGCGCAACACGCTGAAAGGCCTGCTCGACAGCCAGGCCATCGAAGCTGCCGGCGTCGACGGCAGCCTGCGCCCTGAGCAGCTGGACCTGGCCGCTTTCGTGCGCCTGGCCGACCAGCTCGCCGATCAGCAAGCCTGATCCAGCCCTCGCCAACCCTATCGCCGGCATGCCGGCGATAGGGTCTCAACTGGCACTTCCCTCTCCTCCCACGCACTGGCCCTCCCCCCCGCCAATAGCCTAGACTGCATGAATCGCCGTATTCGCGTGTTTGCTCAAGGCCCTTGCATGTCCGACCCCCGCTATCAGATCGACGTCAGCGTCGTGACTCGCTACCTCAAAGAACAATCCGACCCCGAAAGCAGTCGTTTCGCCTTCGCCTATACCATTACCGTGCAGAACAACGGCTCGGTCACCGCCAAGCTGATGTCCCGCCATTGGCTGATCACCAATGGCGACGGTGAAGTCGAAGAGGTGCGCGGCGCCGGCGTGATCGGCCAGCAACCGACCATCGAGCCGGGGCAAAGCCACACCTACAGCAGTGGCGCGGTAATCAGCACCCGCGTGGGCACCATGCAGGGCAGCTACCAGATGTTCGCCGAAGACGGCAAACGCTTCGATGCCGAGATCATGCCCTTCCGCCTGGCGGTCCCGGGGGCCCTGCACTGATGGCCACCTACGCCGTCGGTGACCTGCAGGGTTGCCTGCAGCCGCTCAAGTGCCTGCTCGAACGCGTGCGTTTCAACCCGGAAGTCGATCGCCTGTGGCTGGTGGGCGACCTGGTCAACCGCGGCCCCGAATCGCTGGAAACCCTGCGTTACCTGTACTCGATTCGCCAGTCGCTGGTCTGCGTGCTGGGCAACCACGACCTGCACCTGCTGGCGGCCTGGCACAACGTCGAGCGCCTGAAAAAAAGCGACACGCTGCGCGAAATCATCGAAGCACCCGATGCCGACCTGCTGCTCGACTGGCTGCGCCGCCAGCCACTGCTGCACTACGACGAGCCACGCGGTATCGCCCTGGTGCATGCCGGCATTCCGCCGCAGTGGACACTCGGCAAGGCGCTGGAGCTGGCTGCAGAAGTCGAAGAGGCGCTACGCGATGACGGGCGCCTGAAGCTGTACCTGGACGGCATGTACGGCAACGAGCCGCACAAGTGGAGCAAGAACCTCAGCGGCATCGAACGCCTGCGGGTCATCACCAACTACCTGACCCGCATGCGCTTCTGCACCGCCGAGGGCAAGCTCGACCTCAAGAGCAAGGAAGGCCTGGGCACCGCCCCCAAAGGTTACAAACCGTGGTTTGCCCACAAGGACCGGCGCTCGCGCCACGTGAAGATCATCTTCGGCCACTGGGCCGCGCTCGAAGGCCGCGTCGACGAGCCTGGCGTGATCGCCCTGGACACCGGCTGCGTGTGGGGCGGGGCGATGACCCTGTACAACGTCGACAGCGGTGAATACCACCGCTGCGAGTGTGCCGACGACGGCAACCTGCGCCAGCCCCCACAACCCGATAAACTCAACGTTCACCCCTGAAGGAAGCCGTACCCATGAGCGAATTCAAGCGCATCCCTCCCGAGCAGGCCCTGGCCCTGCGCGCGCAAGGTGCGGTCGTCGTCGACATTCGCGACCCGCAAGCCTATGCCGCCGGCCACATCACCGGCGCCCGGCACCTGGACAACCACTCGGTCGCCGACTTCATCCGCAATGCCGACCTGGACGCGCCAACGCTGGTGGTCTGCTACCACGGCAACTCCAGCCAGAGCGCCGCCGCCTACCTGGTCGGCCAAGGCTTTTCGGACGTGTACAGTGTCGATGGCGGCTTCGAGCTGTGGCGCGCCACCTACCCGGCCGAAACCGCCCAAGGCACGCCCGAGTAATTTTTTCATTTTTACTGCAGCCCGCGCCCCACGCGGGCTTGCGCCTGACCTGACGAACGGTCACCGGCAACTTCCTCGCCGCTTCCCCTTGACCTTGCGGATAACCAACTATTCTTAAGCGCAGGCCATCCAAAAAAAGGGGAGAGCCGGTACACCGGCGTGCGGGTCATCGGTAGCGTTACAGGGTGTTCTGGGGGGTATACAGCAATCGGCGAACCCGGTTGCATGCCAGCATCAGCTGACTGATCCGGCGTCGTCTCCACGTATCGAGCGAGGTGACGTCATGAGTATTTTTAGCCACTTCCAACAACGTTTCGAGTCTACGCGCCAGGAAGAACTCTCGCTGCAGGAGTACCTCGAGCTGTGCAAAGAGGATCGCAGTGCCTACGCATCGGCAGCTGAACGGCTGTTGCTGGCCATCGGTGAGCCGGAACTGATCGACACCTCAACCAACTCCAGGCTGTCGCGCATCTTCTCCAACAAGGTGATCCGCCGCTATCCGGCCTTTGCCGACTTCCATGGCATGGAAGAGTGCATCGACCAGATCGTCTCTTACTTCCGCCACGCCGCCCAAGGCCTGGAAGAGAAGAAACAGATCCTCTATCTGCTGGGCCCGGTCGGCGGCGGTAAGTCGTCGCTGGCCGAGAAACTCAAGCAGCTGATGGAAAAGGTCCCCTTCTACGCGATCAAGGACTCACCGGTCTTCGAGTCGCCGCTGGGCCTGTTCAATGCCACCGAAGATGGCGCCATTCTCGAAGAGGAGTACGGCATCTCGCGGCGCTACCTGAACACCATCATGTCGCCGTGGGCCACCAAGCGCCTGCAGGAATACGGCGGCGACATCAGCAAGTTCCGAGTGGTCAAGCTGTACCCGTCGATCCTCAACCAGATCGCCATCGCCAAGACCGAACCTGGTGACGAGAACAACCAGGACATCTCTGCCCTGGTCGGCAAGGTGGATATCCGCAAGCTCGAGGAATTCCCGCAGAACGACGCCGACGCCTACAGCTACTCGGGCGCGCTGTGCCGGGCCAACCAGGGCCTGATGGAATTCGTCGAGATGTTCAAGGCGCCGATCAAGGTCCTTCACCCGCTGCTCACCGCCACCCAGGAAGGCAACTACAACAGTACCGAAGGCCTCGGCGCGATCCCCTACTCCGGGATCCTGCTGGCCCACTCCAACGAATCGGAGTGGCACACCTTCCGCAACAACAAGAACAACGAGGCGTTCATCGACCGGATCTACATCGTCAAGGTGCCGTACTGCCTGCGCGTCAGCGACGAGATCAAGATCTACGACAAACTGCTGGTCAACAGCTCCCTGGCCAAGGCCCATTGCGCGCCGGACACGCTGAAGATGCTCGCCCAGTTCACCGTGCTCTCGCGCCTCAAGGAGCCGGAAAACTCCAACATCTACTCGAAGATGCGCGTGTATGACGGCGAAAACCTCAAGGACACCGACCCGAAAGCCAAGTCGATCCAGGAGTACCGCGATTCCGCAGGTGTCGACGAAGGCATGAACGGCCTGTCGACCCGCTTCGCCTTCAAGATCCTCTCCAAGGTGTTCAACTTCGACCCGCACGAGGTAGCCGCCAACCCGGTGCACCTGCTGTACGTGCTGGAGCAGCAGATCGAACAGGAACAGTTCCCGGCAGAAGTGCGCGAGCGCTACCTGCGCTACCTGAAGGAGTACCTGGCACCGCGCTATATCGAGTTCATCGGCAAGGAAATCCAGACCGCCTACCTCGAGTCGTACAGCGAGTACGGCCAGAACATCTTCGACCGCTATGTGCTGTACGCCGACTTCTGGATCCAGGACCAGGAATACCGCGATCCGGAAACCGGCGAAATCCTCAACCGCATCGCCCTCAACGAAGAACTGGAAAAGATCGAGAAACCGGCCGGCATCAGCAATCCGAAGGATTTCCGCAACGAGATCGTCAACTTCGTGCTGCGCGCCCGCGCCAACAACAACGGCAAGAACCCGAGCTGGCTGAGCTACGAGAAGCTGCGTGTGGTGATCGAGAAGAAAATGTTCTCCAACACCGAAGACCTGCTGCCGGTCATCAGCTTCAACGCCAAGGCCAGCAAGGAAGACCAACAGAAACACAACGACTTCGTCACGCGCATGGTGGAGCGTGGCTACACCGACAAACAGGTGCGCCTGCTGTCGGAATGGTACCTGCGGGTCAGGAAATCGCAATAAAGCGGCAAGCTACACGCCGTTCGCCCGCAGCTGGCCAGCCAGCTTCGGGCGGCGGTGGCTGCTTTGCTGGCGAGTATGTGCAGCAGCTCGTAGCTTGAAGCGTGCAGCTGTTCCCAGCTACCGGAGGGACCATGAGCTACGTTATCGACCGACGCCTGAACGGCAAGAACAAGAGCACGGTCAACCGCCAGCGTTTCTTGCGGCGTTACCGTGAACACATCAAGAAAGCCGTCGAAGAGGCGGTGAGCCGCCGCTCCATCATGGACATGGAGCATGGCGAACAGATCAGCATTCCCGGGCGGGACATCGATGAACCGGTGCTGCACCATGGCCGTGGCGGCAAGCAGACCATCGTGCACCCAGGCAACAAGGAATTCACCGCCGGCGAGCATATCGCCAGGCCCCAAGGGGGCGGCGGCGGGGGTGGCGGGCGTGGCAAGGCCGGCAACTCCGGCGAGGGCATGGATGATTTCGTCTTCCAGATCACCCAGGAAGAATTCCTCGAATTCATGTTCGAAGACCTCGAACTGCCCAACCTGGTCAAGCGCCACCTGACCGGTACCGACACGTTCAAGACCGTGCGCGCCGGCATCGCCAACGAAGGCAATCCGTCGCGCATCAATATCGTGCGCACGCTGCGCTCGGCCCATGCCCGGCGTATCGCCCTGACTGGCAGCAGCCGTGCGCTGCTGCGTGAGGCGCAAAAGGAACTGGCCCGGCTCAAGGTCGAGGAGCCCGACAACTTCACCGACATCCAGGAAGTCGAACAGGAAATCGATCGGCTCAAGGCACGCATCAACCGCCTGCCCTTCCTCGACACCTTCGACCTCAAGTACAACCTGCTGGTCAAGCAGCCCAACCCCAGCTCCAAGGCAGTGATGTTCTGCCTGATGGACGTGTCCGGCTCGATGACCCAGGCCACCAAGGACATCGCCAAACGCTTCTTCATCCTCCTGTACCTGTTCCTCAAGCGGAACTACGACCGCATCGAAGTGGTGTTCATTCGCCACCACACCAGTGCCCGCGAAGTCGACGAGGAAGAATTCTTCTACTCCCGGGAAACCGGCGGCACCATCGTCTCCAGCGCGCTGAAGATGATGCAGGAGATCATGGCCGAGCGTTATCCGGCCAGCGACTGGAACATCTATGCCGCCCAGGCGTCCGACGGCGACAACTGGAACGATGACTCGCCGATCTGCCGCGAGATCCTGTCCAAGCAGATCATGCCGCACGTGCAGTACTACACTTACGTCGAGATCACCCCACGTGAACATCAGGCGCTGTGGTACGAGTACGAGCGAATCGGCGAGGCCTTCCCCGACACTTTCGCCCAGCAGCAGTTGGTTTCGGCCGGCGATATCTACCCGGTCTTCCGTGAACTCTTCCAGCGCAGGTTAGCCACATGACCGCCAGAGCACAGAGACGCCAACCCATTTCCACCGGGTCCGAGTGGACGTTCGAGCTGATCCAGACCTACGATCGGGAAATCAGCCGGCTGGCCGAGCGTTACGCCCTGGACACCTACCCCAA
>NZ_DJTF01000042.1:0-28992 GCF_002438125.1 Pseudomonas sp. UBA6315 | reverse complement strand
TCAGGGCGAGGTGTGCACCTGCCCATCGCGCGCGCTGGTGCAGGAGTCGATCTACCCGCAGTTCATGGAAGTGGTGATGAAGAAGGTGTTGCAGATCAAGCGCGGCGACCCACTGGACACCGACACCATGGTCGGCGCCCAGGCCTCGCAGCAGCAGTTCGAGAAGATCCTCTCGTACCTGCAGATCGCCCAGGACGAAGGCGCCGAGCTGCTCACCGGCGGCAAGGTGGAGAAGCTCGAAGGCTCGCTGGCCACCGGCTACTACATCCAGCCGACGCTGCTCAAGGGCAACAACAAGATGCGCGTGTTCCAGGAAGAAATCTTCGGCCCGGTGGTCAGCGTCACCACCTTCAAGGACGAAGCCGAAGCCCTGGCCATCGCCAACGACACCGAGTTCGGCCTCGGCGCCGGGGTGTGGACCCGCGACATCAACCGCGCCTACCGCATGGGCCGCGGTATCAAGGCCGGCCGCGTGTGGACCAACTGCTACCACCTGTACCCGGCGCACGCCGCGTTCGGTGGCTACAAGAAGTCCGGCGTGGGGCGTGAAACCCACAAGATGATGCTCGACCACTACCAGCAGACCAAGAACCTGCTGGTGAGCTACGACATCAACCCGCTGGGCTTCTTCTAAACCACGTCGCGCCCTTCGCGGGCAAGCCCGCTCCCACACAGGTTTTGCAGTGCAACTGCCACTGTGGGAGCGGGCTTGCCCCGCGAAGAGGCCGGCACTGAATCACACCCTCCAGAGCCAACCGCTCTGGCTCGCTTCCTGCAGTACCCATCACCATCGGCCGGAACCCTTCCGGCCACCAAGAAAAACAACAGGTGAATCTATGCCAAGCGATCATTCCGCCGGTGCGCCGGCAGGTGCTTCCGTCGACTTCGAAAAAGTCGGCTCCGACTATTTCCAGCAACGTGAACTGAAAAAGGGCGCCGCCGGCTGGGTCCTGCTGGTGGGCCTGGGCGTGGCCTACGTGATCTCCGGCGACTACGCCGGCTGGAACTTCGGCCTGGCCCAGGGCGGCTGGGGCGGCATGTTCCTGGCCACCTTGCTGATGGCCACCATGTACCTGTGCATGTGCTTCTCGCTGGCCGAGCTTTCCTCGATGATCCCCACCGCAGGCGGCGGCTACGGCTTCGCGCGCAGCGCCTTCGGCCCGTGGGGCGGGTTTCTCACCGGCACGGCGATCCTGATCGAATACGCCATCGCCCCGGCCGCCATCGCCGTGTTCATCGGTGCCTACTGCCAGTCACTGTTCGGCATCGGCGGCTGGATGATCTACCTGGTGTTCTACGTCGTGTTCATCGGCATCCACATCTTCGGCGTGGGTGAAGCGCTCAAGCTGATGTTCATCATCACCGCCATCGCCGCCATCGCCCTGGCGGTGTTCCTGGTGAGCATGGTGCCCCATTTTGATGCAGCGAACCTGTTCGACATCGCCCAGACCGACGCGGTAGGCGCCAGCAGTTTCCTGCCGTTCGGCTATGTCGGGGTGTGGGCGGCGATCCCCTACGCCATCTGGTTCTTCCTGGCTGTCGAAGGCGTGCCGCTGGCTGCCGAGGAAACCAAGAACCCCAAGCGCGACCTGCCACGCGGCCTGATCGGCGCGATGCTGGTGCTGCTGGCCTTCGCCTTGCTGATCCTGGTAGTCGGCCCGGGCGGCGCCGGCGCCGACGCGCTCAAGGCCTCCGGCAACCCGCTGGTCGAAGCGCTGGCCAAGGCTTACGGCGGCTCCACCTGGATGGGCGGCTTTGTCAACCTGGTCGGCCTGGCGGGCCTGATCGCCAGCTTCTTCTCGATCATCTATGCCTATTCGCGGCAGATCTTCGCACTTTCCCGCGCCGGCTACCTGCCGCGCAAACTGTCCGAAACCAACAAGAGCAAGGCCCCGGTACTGGCGTTGGTCATCCCTGGCATCATCGGCTTCGCTCTGTCGCTGACCGGCCAGGGCGACCTGCTGATCCTGGTGGCGGTGTTCGGCGCTACGCTGTCCTATGTACTGATGATGGCCGCGCACATCACCCTGCGTATCCGCCGGCCGAAGATGGAACGGCCTTATCGCACCCCAGGTGGCATCTTCACCTCGGGCGTGGCTTTGGTGCTGGCCTGCATCGCGGTGGTCGCCGGCTTCCTGGTCGACCCACGGGTGGTGATTGGCGCAGCCGTGATCTATGCGGTATTGATCGCCTACTTTGCGTTCTACAGCCGCCATCACCTGGTGGCGGGCACACCGGAAGAGGAATTCGCCGCGATCCAGAAGGCCGAAGAGGCCCTGCACTGATCGCCGACACCCGCCGCAGGCCCGCCCTGCGGCGCTCTGGAGATTCTGTATGGCAAGTTTCGTACACACGGTAGGCCACCTGGTCTACCGCTTCGACAGCCTCAAGGACGTGATGGCCAAGGCCAGCCCGGCCCGTTCGGGCGATTACCTGGCCGGCGTTGCCGCAGCCAACGACGGCGAGCGCGTGGCCGCGCAGATGGCCCTGGCCAATATCCCGCTCAGCCATTTTCTCAACGAAGCGCTGATTCCCTACGAACAGGATGAAGTCACCCGGCTGATCATCGACAGCCACGACGCCCAGGCCTTCGCGCCGGTCAGCCACCTCACCGTGGGCGGCCTGCGCGACTGGCTGCTCAGCGAGGAGGCCGACGAAGACAGCCTGCGCGCCCTGGCTCCGGGCCTGACGCCGGAAATGGCGGCCGCCGTGTCGAAGATCATGCGCGTACAGGACCTGGTGCTGGTGGCGCAGAAAATCCGCGTGGTCACCCGTTTTCGCGGCACCATGGGCCTGCGCGGGCGCCTGTCGACCCGCCTGCAGCCCAACCACCCCACCGACGAGCCGGCCGGCATCGCCGCGAGCATCCTCGACGGCCTGCTCTACGGCAATGGCGACGCCATGATCGGCATCAACCCCGCCACCGACAGCATCGCCTCGATCTGCGCCCTGCTGGAGATGCTCGACGCCATCATCCAGCGCTACGACATCCCCACCCAGGCCTGCGTGCTGACCCACGTCACCACCTCGATCGAAGCCATCAACCGCGGCGTGCCGCTGGACCTGGTGTTCCAGTCGATTGCCGGCACCGAGGCCGCCAACGCCGGCTTCGGCATCAACCTCAACGTGCTGCAGGAAGGTTACGAAGCAGGCCTGTCGCTCAAGCGCGGCACCCTCGGGCAGAACCTCATGTACTTCGAAACCGGCCAGGGCAGTGCCTTGTCGGCCAACGCCCACCACGGCGTCGACCAGCAGACCTGCGAAACCCGCGCCTATGCCGTGGCCCGCCATTTCAAGCCGTTTCTGGTCAATACCGTGGTCGGTTTCATCGGCCCGGAGTACCTGTACAACGGCAAGCAGATCATCCGCGCCGGCCTGGAAGACCACTTCTGCGGCAAGCTGCTCGGCGTGCCGATGGGTTGCGACATCTGCTACACCAACCACGCCGAAGCCGACCAGGACGACATGGACACCCTGCTGACCCTGCTCGGCGTGGCCGGGATCAACTTCATCATGGGCATCCCCGGCTCCGACGACATCATGCTCAACTACCAGACCACCTCGTTCCACGACGCGCTGTACGCGCGCCAGACCCTGGGCCTCAAGCCTGGGCCGGAGTTCGAGGCCTGGTTGCAGCGCACCGGCATCTTCACCCAGGCCGACGGGCGGGTTCGCTTCGGCGACAACCTGCCGCCGGCATTCCGCCAGGCCCTGGCGCAGTTGGCATAGAGGTGACCATGGAGCATCGCACCCCCACCCCGGAAAACCCTTGGCTGGCCCTGCGCAACCTGACCCCGGCGCGCATCGCCCTGGGCCGCAGCGGCATCAGCCTGCCGACCGGCGCGCAGCTGGACTTCCAGTTCGCCCACGCCCAGGCCCGTGATGCCGTGCACCTGCCGTTCGACCACGGCGCGCTGGCCGAACAACTGAAAGGCCGCGGCCGCGACAGCCTGGTGCTGCACAGCGCCGCCAGCGACCGCCACCAGTACCTGCAACGCCCCGACCTTGGGCGGCGGCTGAATGAAGATTCGGCCGAGCAGTTGCGCCAGCATGCCCAGGCCAACCCCGGCGGCTGCGACCTGGCGATCGTGGTCGCCGACGGCCTCTCGGCCCTCGCCGTGCACCGCCACACCTTGCCGTTTCTCAGCCGTTTCGAGGAACAGGCGGCCGCCGATGGCTGGAGCAGCGCCCCGGTGCTGCTGGTCGAACAAGGCCGCGTGGCCGTGGCCGACGAAGTGGGCGAGCTGCTCGGCGCGCGGATGACCGTGATGCTGATCGGCGAACGCCCCGGCCTGAGTTCCCCCGACAGCCTTGGCCTGTACTTCACCTACGGGCCCAAGGTCGGCCTGACCGACGCCTACCGCAACTGCATTTCCAACGTGCGCCTGGAGGGCTTGAGCTACGGCATGGCGGCCCACCGGCTGCTGTACCTGATGCGCGAGGCGTGTCGGCGGCAGTTGTCCGGGGTGAATCTGAAGGATGAAGCCGAAGTTCACACACTCGAAAGTGACAATGCAGCCACCCAAAAAGGAAACTTCCTGCTAGGCGAGCGGTAAGCAACATGTCATGGAACGCGGATTGCGCTTCTGCCCAGCATTGGGCAGCATGCGCTTGAAAGCTGCTGGCATACCGCTGTTTCCCCAAATGGACTCTGAGGGCCACACATGCGCATCATCAAGGCAAGCCTGGAACACCTCGACCTGCTCACTCCGCTGTTCGTCCGCTACCGCGAGTTCTATGGGCAGTTACCTTTTCCAGACAGTTCGCGCAGCTTCCTGGAAAAACGCCTGAAACGTGGCGAATCGATCATCTACCTGGCGCTGCCGGACGATGATGACGGCAAGCTGCTGGGTTTTTGCCAGTTGTATCCAAGTTTTTCGTCGCTTTCGCTCAAGCGGGTGTGGATTCTCAACGACATCTTCGTCGCCGAAGACTCGCGGCGCATGCTGGTGGCCGACCACCTGATGCGCGAGGCCAAGAAAATGGCCCGCGAAACCCAGGCCGTGCGCATGCGCGTGTCGACCAGCGCCAACAACGAAGTGGCACGCAAGACCTATGAATCCATCGGGTTTCGCCGGGATACCGAGTTCGAGAGCTATATCCTGCCGATTACCCTGGACTGAGCTTCACTGGCCTCTTCGCGGGGCAAGCCCGCTCCCACAGATTCAAAGGCAGCCAAGTACCTGTGGGAGCGGGCTTGTCCCGCGAAAAGGCCGGCGCAGGCCGCCAGTAACCCCCCGCTACAATCTCCCCGGGCATGATTCCGACTTCGCCGTATAATGCCTCCTCCTGACATGTGTGAAATTTTACCCTCCCGCAGGTCCGCGCGCCCGTAGCTGCGGGTCAAGAACACAGGTGCTGTACATGGAATTCAACCCGCTGGACCTTATCCTCCATCTCGATGCCTACCTCGATCTGCTGGTCACCAACTACGGCCCGTGGATCTACGCCATCCTGTTCACGGTGATCTTCTGCGAAACCGGCCTGGTGGTGATGCCGTTCCTGCCTGGCGATTCGCTGCTGTTCATCGCCGGCGCCGTGGCCGCCGGTGGCGGCATGGACCCGGTGCTGCTGGCAGGCCTGCTGATGGCTGCGGCCATCATGGGTGACAGCACCAACTACGTGATCGGGCGCACGGCGGGAGAACGCCTGTTCAACAACCCGAACTCGAAGATCTTCCGCCGCGACTACCTGCAGCGCACCCACGACTTCTACGACCGCCACGGCGGCAAGACCGTGACCCTGGCGCGCTTCCTGCCGATCCTGCGCACCTTCGCGCCGTTCGTCGCCGGCATTGCCCACATGCACTACCCGCGCTTCCTGGGCTTCAGCGTTGCCGGCTCGCTGCTGTGGGTGGGCGGCCTGGTCACCCTGGGCTACTTCTTCGGCAACGTGCCCTTCATCAAGCAGCACCTGTCGCTGATGGTGGTCGGCATCATCCTGCTGTCGCTGATCCCGATGATCCTGGGCCTGCTGCGTGGCCGCCTGGGCCGCACGGCAAAGGCGCACTGACAGCGCACATGTGGTCGTTCAGCGCCTGGCGGCGCAAGCGCACCCTGGCGCGCTACCCGATCGAGCCGCGGCAATGGCAGGCGATTCGCGAGCGCCTGCCGATGCTCGATGGCATCAGCGAAGCCGAGGACCACTGGCTGCGTGAAGCCTGCATCCTGTTCCTGCTCGACAAGCACCTGACCACCCTGCCCGGCGTCGAGCTGGACGACGAGCAGCGCCTGTTCCTCGCCGCCCAGGCCCAGTTGCCGCTGCTGCACCTGGGCGAGCTGAACTGGTACCAGGGCTTCCACGAGATCATCCTCTACCCCGACGACTTCAAGAGCCCCCAGCGCCACCGCGACGCCAGTGGCGTGGAGCATGTGTGGGACGGCGAGCACAGCGGCGAGGCCTGGCAACAGGGCCCGGTGATCCTGGCCTGGGCCGGGGTGCTGGCCAGCGGCGGCTGGGAGGCCTACAACCTGGTGATCCACGAGCTGGCGCACAAGCTCGACATGCTCAATGGCGATGCCAACGGCCTGCCGCCGCTGCACAGCGGCATGCACGTCGAGGCCTGGGCCAGCGCCATGCAGCAGGCCTACGACGACCTCAACCGCCAGCTCGATGCCAACCCCGACGTCGAGACCGCCATCGACCCTTACGCGGCAGAAAACCCGGCCGAGTTCTTTGCCGTCACCAGCGAATATTTCTTCAGCGCGCCCGACCTGCTGCAACAGGCTTATCCACAGGTGTACCAGCAGCTCGTGCTGTTCTACCGCCAGGACCCGCTGGCACGCCTGACGCGGCTGCAGGCCGAACACCCCGACTACCGCGAAAGCCACGCCTGATGCGCCCGCGCATCAGGTCGGGCGTGGCATGGCCTGACAGAATGTGCCTATAATCGCGCCACTTTTTTTGATCAAACACGGGGGCACTGCCCAATGAGCTACAGCAAGATTCCGGCTGGCAAAGACCTGCCGAACGACATCTACGTCGCTATCGAGATCCCGGCCAACCACGCGCCGATCAAGTACGAAATCGACAAGGACAGCGACACCCTGTTCGTTGATCGCTTCATGGCCACCCCGATGTTCTACCCGGCCAACTACGGTTTCATCCCCAACACCCTGGCCGACGACGGTGATCCGCTGGACGTGCTGGTCGTGACCCCGTACCCGGTTGCCCCAGGCTCGGTGATCCGCGCCCGCCCGGTCGGCGTGCTGAACATGACCGACGACGGCGGCGGCGACGCCAAGGTCATCGCCGTACCGCACGACAAGCTGTCGCAGCTGTACGTCGACGTGAAGGAATACACCGACCTGCCGGCCCTGCTGATCCAGCAGATCGAGCACTTCTTCGCGAACTACAAAGATCTCGAGAAGGGCAAGTGGGTCAAGATCGAAGGCTGGGAAGGCGCCGACGCCGCCCGCGCCGCGATCACCAAGTCGGTCGCTGCCTACAAGGGCTGATAGCGATTGCGAAAAAAGACCCGCTTCGGCGGGTTTTTTTGTGGGCGGCGACTGAGCGGTAAAAAGTCCTACAGCTTCCTACGCAAACGCCCTACAACAGAGCTCTTTTCGCACATTTGCCATCAACATCGGGTTCATTTCCCTACTCAAGCGTGGCCGCTAGACTCGGCCCCATGAATACTTCCGGTGACCGCCTAAAGGCCCTGCTCCAAGAATGCGGCCTGACCCCTTCCGACTTCGCCGCCCAGCGGCGTGTCACGCCCCAGCACGTGAACAACTGGTTCAGGCGCGGCATTCCCCTGGCTCGCCTGGACGAAATCGCCGACCTGTTCTGTGTGCACAGGCGCTGGCTGCGCTGCGGCGAAGGGCCCAAGCACCCAAGCTCGATCCTGCGGGTGGACGCTTCCAGTGCCAAACCGGCGTCGACGCACTCGCTGTCCAAACCTGACGGCAGGCTGCTGCAGATCCCCTTCCATGACGTGCGCGAAGGCCGCCTGGCCGCCCTCGACGGGCATTGCCTGCGCCTGCCGGCCCAGGCCCTCAAGGCACTCGGCGTGGCCCCCGACAATGCCGTCAGCCTGGCCATGCCTGCCAGCAACATGACGCCCTGGCTCCCGCGCGAGGCGATCCTGGCCGTCGACCTGAGCCAGACCCGCGTGGTCGATGGCGAAATCTACGCCCTGCTGCACAACGGCGTACTCCGGGTGAACAGCCTCAGCCGCGGCCACAACGACACCCTGTGCCTGCACAGCAACGACCGCCACAACTTCCCCGTGGAGCGCTACACCCGCGCCCAACGCCAGGACCAACGCCTGGAAATCCTCGGCTGGGTGTTCCACTGGTCGCATTACCGCCAGCGCCGCCCCGGCTGAAACACCCTGTGCCAATTTTTGCTGGGCATCCTGTGCCAGCCTCTGTATGCTACGCCGCACATTAAGCCCCGGCCGGCGCAAGCCGCGTTCCAGAGGGCTCGGCAGCACTCCATACGAGCGTTCGCCCTCTCTTTCAGGCCCTTGTCGGCCACACCGTTAAGGCGGTTGCGGCTTACCATAAATTAGCCGGAAACGTCCCCGAGAAGCCGGCCACAAGCCGGCTTTTTAATGCCTGCGATTCACCCGCAATGTCCTTTTTGCCAGTCGCCACTCAACGTGTAATGATAATGCCTATCATTAACGGGCGAAGACCTTCATGGCCGCGACAGACCCCACCGACACCCTGGATAGCCTTTATCGTGACAACCATGGCTGGCTGCAGGCCTGGCTGCGCCGGCGCCTGGGTGATCGCGAGCACGCGGCGGACATTGCCCAGGACACCTTCCTGCGGCTGATGGTGTCGGGGCGCATGCCCGGCCCGCGGGAGAGCCGCAGCTACCTTGCGCAAATCGCCCGCAACCTGGTCATCGACCAATGGCGCCGCCTGCGCATCGAGCGCGCCTACCTGCAAAGCATCGCGCACCTGCCCGAGCCTGAATCACCCTCGCTGGAGACCCGCGCGCTGATTCTCGAAACCCTTGTGCAGATCGATGCCATGCTCGACCGCATGCCGGATAACGTGCGCCAGGCGTTCTTGCTCTCGCAGTTCGAAGGGCTGACCTACCCGCAGATTGCCGAACGCCTCGGGGTCACGGTCAGCTCGGTGCAGAAGTACATGACCCGGGCGATCCTGGCCTGCTATCAACTGGTCTACGCGCCTTGAACCGCCGCTTCGACGCGCCGATCGACGCGGCCATCGTCGAGCAGGCCAGCCAATGGCTGATGCTGCACTGGGGCGGCGAGCTCGACGCCCAACAGCGCCAGGCATTCGCCACCTGGGAGCAGGCGCACCCGGAACACCGGCGAGCCTGGCAGCGCCTGCAGCAGTTGCAGGAGACCTTTGCCGCAGTGCCCGCGGACTGTGCCCGGGCGGTGCTGCGCGACAGGCCGGACCCGCAGCGCCGCGCCGCACTGAAGGCCCTTGGCCTGCTGCTGGTCGCCGGCGGCAGCGGCTACCTGCTGCACGACCAGCTGCCATGGCGCGCGACCTTTGCCCAGCATCGCACCGCCACCGGCGAAATCCGCCACATGCTGCTCAGCGATGGCACCCGCCTGGACCTAAACAGCGCCAGCGCCATCGACCTGCGTTTCAGTGTCCGGGAACGCCGAATCCGGCTGCTTGGCGGCGAAATACTGCTGACCAGCGGCCACGATGCAAACCGCCCGCTGATCGTGGAATCCGCCAGCGGCGATGTTCAGGCGCTGGGCACGCGCTTCTCGATGCGCGAGCTGAACAGCGGCACCCAGGTTGAACTGTTTGACGGCCAGCTGCGCGTCAGCCCCCGGCATGGCGCCTCGGTGTACATGAGCGCCGGTCACAGCCTGTGGTTCAGTGACAGCGCCTGCGGCCCGATGCGCCCCGCGAACCCCGACAGCAGCAGCTGGAGCGAGGGGCGCCTGGTAGCCGAGCGCCAACCGCTGGGGCACTTTCTGGCCGAACTCGAGCGCTATCGCCCGGGCTGGATTCGCTGCGATGCTGCGGCCGCCAGCCTGTTGCTGACCGGCGTATTCCCCCTGGAGAACACCGACAACGTACTCAAGGCCCTCGAGCGGACCTTGCCAGTGCGCGTGGAGACCGTGACCCGCTACTGGGTGACGGTCACACGCCGAGCCTGAGCAGAAAAAAACTTCATCAACCCTTGTCGGTTTTCATGCCCCGTTCGGGATAGGTCTTGAAAGCAAATCAAGAATCAGTCTCATCGGGGGAATCAGAGCGTGCTTTACCATCCACCACTGAAAAAGTTTGCCTTGAACGGCGCCTTGCGCGGCGGCCTGTTCGCCAGCCTGCTGATTGCCACGCCCACGCTGCCGGGCCTGGCATGGGCAGCCGATGCCAGCATGAGCCAGACGCGCCAGTACGCCATTGCCGCAGGCAACTTGGACCAGGTTCTGAACCGCTTCGCCAGCGACGCCGGGATCATGCTGTCGGTGGATGCACAGCTGACCGAAGGCAAGCGCAGTGCCGGCCTGCAGGGGCGTTTCGACGTGGCCCAGGGGCTCGAGCGGTTGCTCGCCGGCAGTGGCCTGCAGGCTGTCTACACCCAGGGCGGCTGGTCATTGCAACCGGTGCTGGACGGCCCGCTGCAACTTGGCGCCACCAACGTCAACGCACCCGAGGCGCTGGAAAGCGCCTGGGGCCCGGTCGACGGCATCGTCGCCAAGCGCAGTGCCACCGGCTCCAAGACCGACTCGGCGCTGGTGGAAATCCCGCAGACCATCAACGTGGTGACCGCCACCGAGATCCAGTCGCGCGCCGCCCAGAGCGTGACCGAGGCGCTGCGCTACACGCCAGGCATCACCGGCGGCGGTTTTTCCGACCGGGTGAAAATCTTCGATGAACCCACCTCCCGCGGCTTTTCACCCACGCCGCTGTACCTCGATGGCCTGCACCTGCCCTATGGCGGCGGCAGCACCGGCGGCGCGCTGCAGATCGAACCCTATGGGCTGGAGCGCATCGAGGTGCTCAAGGGCCCGGCGTCGGTGCTCTACGGGCAGAACCAGCCTGGCGGCATCGTCAACCTGGTGAGCAAGCGGCCGACCGCCGAAGCGCTGCACCAGGTGAAGTTCGAAGCCGGCAGCTACGACCACAAGAGCGCCGCCATCGACCTGGGCGGCCCGCTCGATGACGACGGCAAGTGGCTTTACCGGCTGACCGCGCTGGCCAACGACAGCAACGACGAGATCGATTACGTCGAGGAAAAGCGCCAGTTCATCGCCCCCAGCTTCACCTGGCGGCCCAATGAAGACACCAGCCTGACCCTGTTCGCCCAGTACCAGAAGGACAAAGGCGTACCCGAAGCACAGGGCCTGCCCGCCGTGGGCACGGTATTCGACAACCCCAACGGCAAGATCGACCGCGACCTGTTCCTCGGTGAGCCCGGCGTCAACGACTACCACCGCGAGCAATACGCCTTCGGCTACGAGGTCGCGCACCGGCTCGACGACACCTGGACGCTCAAGCAGAACGCGCGCTATGCCCGGGTCAACGACCATTACACAGCGCCCCTGCACGGCTACCGCTTCGTCACCAACCCGATCACCGAGGTCGATGACCAGCGCTACACCACCCGCTATGGCGTGGACTGGCAACAGGACAACAAAGTCTTCGGCGTCGACAACATCGCCCAGGCCGAATTCGACACCGGCCCGCTCAGCCACACGGCGATCATCGGGCTGGACTACTACCACTTCAATTCGAAGTTCGATGGTCTGTACGACTTCAACCCGCCGATCATCGACCTGTTCACCCCGGTCTACGGCCAGCCCCTGAACTTCGGCAACAACTACCGCTGGGACAACACCGTGACCCAGACCGGCCTGTATGCCCAGGACCAGATCAAGCTGGACAAGTGGATCTTCGTGCTCGGTGGCCGCTACGACTGGGCCGAAACCAACAACAAGGAGCCCTTGAGCGGCAACCACACCAGCAGCAAGGACGAGAAGTTCACCGGCCGTGGCGGCATCGTCTACCTGTTCGACAATGGCCTGGCCCCCTTCGCCAGCTACTCGGAATCGTTCCTGCCGCTTGCCGGTACAAGCGCCAAGGGCAGCGCCTTCTCCCCCTCCACCGGCAAGCAGTACGAGGCCGGGGTGAAATACCAGCCGCCGGGGCAGAACAGCTTCGTGCAGGTTTCGGCGTACGAACTGGAACAGAAGAACATCCTCACCACTGACCTGGTCAACCCAGGCTTCAGCAACCAGAGCGGTGCCATTCGCTCCAAAGGCATCGAGCTCGAAGCCAAGGCCGAGCTGAGCAAAGCCTTCAGCGTGATCGCCTCGGCGGCGCGCAACGACATCAAGTACACCAAGGACAACGACGGCCGCAAAGGCCGCCACCCGGCAGGCAACCCACCGCTGACGGCAGCGCTGTGGCTCAACTACATGGTGCTGGGTGATACGCCCTTGGCCGGCCTGGGTGCGGGCGTGGGCGCCCGCTACGCCCGCAGCAACTACGGGGATGACTACGAAGGCGCCTTCCAGATCCCCTCCTACACCGTGTATGACGCAAGCCTGACCTACGACCTGGGGCTGTCGGCCTTGCGCGTCAAAGGCGTGAAACTGGCGCTTAACGTGAAAAACCTTGCCGACAAGACCTATGTCGCCAGTTGCGTCAGCGAATGGGACTGCTACTACGGCGAAGGGCGCACGGTGGTATCGAGCGTGACCTACAACTGGTAAGCCATGCCAAGGACGCAGGTATTAAGCACGGCTGGGCATTGCTCGACGCCCGCTGCAGTGGGATGATTCGTAATTGATACGAATTCTCATTCAAGGCCACGCCGTGCCCACCCACCTGCTGCTCGCCGAAGACGACACCCACCTGCGCCACGACCTGGAACGCCACTTCATCCACCGTGGCTTGCGGGTTCACGCCTGCGCCACCGGCACCCAGGCGCTGAACGCCATGCAACACCAGCGCTTCGACCTGGTGCTGCTGGACATCATGCTGCCGGGCATCGACGGCCTCAGCCTGCTCGACCAACTGCGCCGCCAGCAGGCCGTGCCGGTGATGCTGATGTCGGCCCTGGGCGCCGAGCAGGACCGCATCAGCGGCTTCACCCGCGGTGCCGACGACTACCTGCCCAAACCCTTCAGCCTCGCCGAGCTCGATGCCCGCATGGACGCCCTGCTGCGCCGGGTTGCCCTCGACCGCCAGCCGGCCCAGCCGCGCAGCGATAGCTCGGTGACCCTCGATGCCGACCGCCAGGACGCCAGCCACCACGGCCAGGACGCCGGCCTGACCGGCTCGGAGTTTCGCCTGCTGGCCACGCTGCACGCCCACCCCGGCGAAGCGCTGAGCAAGGCATTCCTCTACCAGACCGTGCTGCACCGGGCCTACACCCGCCTGGACCGCGGCCTCGATGTGCACGTCTGCAACCTGCGCCGCAAACTCGCCGACATCGGCGCCCAGCACCTGCAGATCCAGGCGGTGCGCGGCCAGGGCTACATCCTGGTGAACACGGAAAACCGCTGATGCGTCGTCACCCGCTACTGTGGAAACTGGCGTTGCTGCAGGTGGCTTTCTGCCTGCTGCTGACCTGGCTGATCTGGACCTGGGGCCTGTCGGTGGAGCGCAGCACCTACTTCCTCGCCCCTGCCGACCAGGACTACCTGGCACGTTATGCACAGCAGGCCGAAAGCGCCTGGCGCCAAGGCGGTGCAGCCGGCGCCGAAGCCTATCGCCGCCAGCTCGAACAGGCTGAAGACACCTGGGTGGCGCTGGTCGGCCCGCGCCTGGAAAGCCTCGCCAGCACGCCGCTGAGCGCCGAGGACGCCAGCCACCTGACCTTCATGCGCAAGCTCGACTGGCCCATGAGCCGGCGCCTGCAGGACGAACTGCCCTACGTCAGCATCGCCTTCCCCGAACGCCCGCAGGACGGCCGCCTGGTCATCCAGCTACCCGAGCGCCTGCTGCCCACCGGCCTCACCCCCTGGACCCACGTCATCACCCACGGCGTGGCTCCCGCACTGCTTGCGCTGCTGATGGGCCTGGCGCTGTATCGCCACCTGGTGGCACCGCTCAACCGCCTGCGCGACCGCGCCGACGCCTTGCGCGCCGACGACCTGCAAAGCCCTGGCCTGGCCCTGCAAAAGCGCCGCGACGAACTCGGCGAACTGGCCCAGGCCTTCGAGCACATGGCCGGCCGCCTGCGCCAGAGCCTGGAGCAGCAACGCCTGCTGCTGCGCACGCTGTCCCACGAGCTGCGCACGCCGCTGGCACGCCTGCGCATCGCCCACGACAGCGGCCTGCCGCCGGCGCAGCTGCGCGAGCGCCTGGACCGCGAGGTAGGCGATATGCAGAAGCTGCTCGAAGACACCCTCGACCTGGCCTGGCTGGACACCGAACAGCCGCAGCTGCCAACCGAGCCGGTGCTGGTGCTGTCGGTGTGGGAAGCGCTGTGCCAGGACAGCAGCTTCGAAAGTGGCTGGAGCCTCGCCCGCCTGCCCTGCTCGCTGGGCACCGACTGCGTGGTGCAGGCCCACCTCGACAGCCTGGCCCAGGCCCTGGAGAACCTGCTGCGCAACGCCATCCGCCATTCGCCGGAGGGCGGCCGGGTCAGCCTGGATGGCTGGCGCGAGGGCGATTGCTGGCACCTGCGCCTGAGCGACCAGGGCCCCGGCGTGCCCCACGATGAGCTGCAGCGCATCTTCCAGCCCTACCAGCGCCTGGCCGGCAGCGGCGCCGGTTTCGGCCTGGGCCTGGCCATCGCCCGCCGCGCCGTCGAGCTGCAAGGCGGCAAGCTGTGGGCCAGCAATGGCCACCCTGGGCTGTGCCTGCACCTGCTGCTGCCGAGCGCTGCAAATGTTTAGAAAGTTAATGCGCTTTACTCTCAATTAAGAGTAATTATCATCCACGATCTCTTGCCTTCCGCCCGTTGCTCCGGAGATCGATGATGTTGCCCCGCCCGCTGCCTTTCGCCCCCTTCCTGCTGCTCTCCAGTTGCCTGCTTAGCAGCGCCGTGCACGCCGCCAACGACCAGCCCGCGCCGATCGAGCTGGAAAGCCAGAACGTGGTGGCCACCGCGCTGGAAGAGACCAAGCAGGCGCCGGGGGTGTCGATCATCACCGCCGAGGACATCAAGAAGCGCCCACCGGCCAACGACCTGTCGCAGATCATCCGCACCATGCCCGGGGTCAACCTGACCGGCAACTCCACCAGCGGCCAGCGCGGCAACAACCGGCAGATCGACATCCGTGGCATGGGCCCGGAGAACACCTTGATCCTGGTCGATGGCAAGCCGGTCAGCAGCCGCAGCTCGGTGCGCTATGGCTGGCGTGGCGAGCGCGACTCGCGCGGTGACACCAACTGGGTGCCGGCCGACCAGGTCGAGCGCATCGAAGTGATCCGTGGCCCGGCTGCGGCGCGCTACGGCTCCGGCGCCATGGGCGGGGTGGTGAACATCATCACCAAGCAGGCCTCCGGCGAAACCCACGGCAACATGACCGTGTACCAGAACTTCCCCCAGCACGGCGACGAAGGCGCCACCAAACGCGTGAGCTTCGGCCTCAACGGCCCGCTCACCGACACGCTCAGCTACCGCGTCTACGGCAACGTCGCCAAGACCGACGCGGACGACTGGGACATCAACGCCGGCCATGAGTCCGCGCGCACCGGCAACCAGGCCGGCACCCTGCCCGCAGGCCGCGAAGGCGTGCGCAACAAGGACGTCAATGGCCTGCTGAGCTGGCACCTGACCCCAGAGCAGACTCTGGAATTGGAAGCCGGCTTCAGCCGCCAGGGCAACATCTACACCGGCGATACCCAGAACACCAACTCCAACGCCAACGTAAAGAACATGCTGGGCAAGGAAACCAACATCCTCTACCGCGAGAACTTCGCCCTCACCCACCGCGGCGACTGGGACTTCGGCAGCAGCATGGCCTACCTGCAATATGAAAAGACCCGCAACCAGCGCATCAACGAAGGCCTGGCCGGCGGCACCGAAGGTATTTTCAGCAACACCGACTTCTACACCTCGACCCTGCGCGACCTGACCGCCCACGGCGAGCTGAACCTGCCGCTGCACGCCTGGCGCGACCAGACCCTGACCCTGGGTAGCGAATGGACCCAGCAAAAGCTCGACGACCCCAGCGCCAACACCCAGAGCACCAGCGAAGGCGGCGCCATCGGCGGCCTGCCCAGCAGCGGCCGTGACACCAGCTCGCAAGCGCAGATCTTCTCGCTGTTCGCCGAAGACAACATCGAAGTGCTGCCGGGCACCATGCTCACCCCGGCCCTGCGCTTCGACCACCACAGCATCGTCGGCGACAACTGGAGCCCGTCGCTGAACCTGTCCCACGCGCTGACCGACACCCTCACCCTGAAGGCCGGCATCGCCCGTGCCTACAAGGCGCCGAACCTGTACCAGCTCAACCCCGACTACCTGCTCTACAGCCGCGGCCAGGGCTGCTACGGGCAGAGCACCAGCTGCTACCTGCAAGGCAACGACAGCCTCAAGGCCGAAACCAGCATCAACAAGGAGCTGGGGATCGAGTACCAGCGTGATGGCTGGGTCGCGGGCCTGACCTACTTTCGCAACGACTACAAGAACAAGATCGACTCCGGCCTGAGCCCGATCGGCAGCGCGATCGGCGGCAGCGGCAGCTACGCCAACGCGGCGGTCTACCAGTGGGAAAACATCCCCAAGGCCGTGGTCGAAGGGCTGGAAGGCACCCTGACCATCCCGTTGAGCGAACAGCTGAAGTGGAGCAACAACCTCACCTACATGCTGCAGTCGAAGAACAAGGAAACCGGCGAGACCCTGTCGGTGACCCCGGCCTACACCCTCAACTCGATGCTCGACTGGCAAGCCAGCGATGACCTGTCGCTGCAACTGAGCGTGGCCTGGTACGGCAAGCAGAAGCCGAAGAAGTACGACTACCACGGCGAACGCGTCACCGGCTCCGCCAACGACCAGCTGGCGCCCTACGCCCTGGTGGGCGCCAGCGGCACCTATGCGCTGAGCAAGCACCTGAGCCTGACCGCCGGCATCGACAACCTGTTCGACAAGCGCCTGTACCGGGCCGGCAACGCCCAGGGCGTGAACGGCATCGAAGGGGCTGGCGCGGCCACCTACAACGAACCGGGGCGCACCCTGTACACCAGCCTCACCGCGTCGTTCTGACCCCAAGACGAGTATTGCCCGATGAGCAAGATGCCGTTGTACCTGGCCCTGGCACTGGCCCTCAGCGCCCCGGCCGCCCTGGCGCAGCCGGCGCGCGAGCAGAAGATGGACACTTCGCTGCTGCAGCGCCAGGACCTGGCCTACCGCTTCAGCCAGCTCGACCTGGACTCGGCCGACGGCCAGCGCCATTACCGGCTGTGGGTCGGCAAACCCGATCGCCCGGCGCCGGCTGCCGGCTATCCGGTGCTGTGGATGCTCGACGGCAATGCCGCGCTGGGCGCCCTGGACCGTGAACAGCTGCGCCGGCTCGCCGCAGGCCGGGCGCCACTGCTGGTGGCCGTGGGTTACCAGACCGAGCAACGCATCGAACGCGCCGGCCGCACCTTCGACTACACCCCGGCGCTGCCTGGGCAAGCCGAACAGCGCGACCCGCTGACCGGCCAGCCCAGCGGCGGCGTCGATGCATTTCTCGACCTGCTGACCCTGCGCATGCGGCCGATGGTGGCCGAGCTGGCACCGATCGACCTGCAACACCAGACGCTGTGGGGGCATTCCTATGGCGGCTTGGCGGTGTTGCATGCGCTGTTCACCCGGCCGGGCGCGTTCAGCGACTACGCGGCAGCCAGCCCCTCGTTGTGGTGGCACGACGGGGCCATCGTGCGTGAAGCGCAGGGCTTGCAGCAGCGCCTGGGTGACAGCCGGCCAAGGCTGCTGCTGATGCGCGGCGGGGAGGAGCCGGCCAACCCACGTGCGCAGGTGCAAGGTGATGTGGCGCGGCCAGCGCGGGAGCTGGCGGCGGACCTGGCCAAGGTGCCAGGGCTGCAGGTGCGCTTCGAACGCTTCGAGGGGCTGGGGCATGGGCCGATGTTGCCGGCTTCGCTGAAGAAGGTGATCGAGGGCCTGTCGCAGTAGAACGGCGCCGGCCCTATCGCCGAAGGTCGTAGCCGGGCGGGTTGCCAGCAGGGTGGCACAGTGCTGTATGCTTGCCCGGTCTTCAGGGCGGGGTGAAAGTCCCCACCGGCGGTAAATCGAAAGATGAGCCCGCGAGCGCCCCGGCCATGCCGGGGGTCAGCAGATCTGGTGCGACTCCAGAGCCGACGGTCATAGTCCGGATGAAAGAAGGCGTCAGGCAGGGGCCATTTCGGGCGCCCCTGCGCGCGCATTTTGTTCGCCCCGAGACGTTCATCGATCAATCACGAGGAGCGTTTCATGTCCACCCAACACCCGCAATTCCCCAATGTGTCCGCCGCCATCGCCGCCTTCCAGGCCGGGCGCCCTGTGCTGCTGCTCGACGATGACGACCGCGAGGACGAAGCGGACATCGTTGCCGCCGCCGAAAACCTCTCGCTGCAGACCATGGCCATGATGATCCGCGACTGCAGCGGCATCGTCTGCCTGTGCCTGGACGAAGCCACCGTCGACGCCCTGCAGCTGGCGCCGATGGTGCAGAACAACCAGGCCCGCCACGGCACCGGCTTCACCGTCACCATCGAAGCCGCCGAAGGCGTGAGCACTGGCGTTTGCGCCCAGGACCGCATCACCACCATCGAAGCGGCGCTGCGCTCGACCGCCGACCAGCGCCATATCGTCAGCCCAGGCCATGTGTTCCCGCTGCGCGCGCGCAATGGTGGGGTGCTGGCCCGTCGCGGCCATACCGAAGGCTCGGTGGACCTGGCGCGCCTGGCCGGGCTGCGGCCGGCGGCGGTCTTGTGCGAGCTGATGAACCCTGACGGCAGCATGGCCCGTGGCGAGCAGGTGGCGGTGTATGCACGGCAATACAACTTGCCGGTGCTGACCATCGAAGAGTTGGCGCGCTATCGCCAGGCGATGGTGGCACGCGAAGCGCTGCCCGCCTGATCCATCGCCGGGGCCGCTTTGCGGCCCATTCGCGGGGCAAGCCCGCTCCCACAAGTGGAGTGCCCCCAAGAAGTTGGACACCCATCCAACCTTGGGGGCAGTCCAGGTGGCGTGCTTGTGGGAGCGGGCTTGCCCCGCGAAGAGGCCGGTAAATCCAGCCTCAGCCTGCCTGAAGTTTGCTCCCCCCGCCCCGCTCTGCTAGTGTCGCGCCGTTCTGACCAGCCACCGAGACCCGTCGCCATGGCCCGCAAAAAAGCCTCCATCGATTTCGAGCAATCCCTCGCCGACCTGCAAGCCCTGGTCGAGCGCCTGGAGAACGGCGAGTTGTCGCTGGAAGACTCGCTGGCCGCCTTCGAGCAAGGCATCGCCCTGACCCGCGATTGCCAGGGCGCCCTGGCCCAGGCCGAGCAGAAAGTGCAGATTCTCCTGGAGCGCGACGGCGAGCTCGCCGCGCAGCCCTTCGATGCGGAGCCAGAAGAATGATCAGCGCTTACCAGGCCAGCAGCCAGGCGCGTGTCGACGCGGCCCTCGAACCGCTGTTCGTCGCCCCTTCCAAAGAGCTCGAGCGCCTGTATGCGGCGATGCGCTACAGCGTGATGAACGGCGGCAAGCGCGTGCGCCCGCTGCTCGCCTACGCTGCCTGCGAAGCGCTCGGTGTGCCGGCCGAGCAGGCCAATGGCGCCGCCTGCGCGGTGGAGCTGATCCATGCCTATTCACTGGTGCATGACGACCTGCCGGCGATGGACGACGACGACCTGCGCCGCGGCCAGCCGACCACCCACAAGGCCTTCGACGAAGCCTGCGCGATCCTCGCCGGTGACGGCCTGCAGAGCCTGGCCTTCGGCGCCCTGCTCGACCCACGCCTGAGCCCGCAATCCGACGCCATCCGCCTGGCCATGGTGCAGGCCCTGGCCAAGGCCGCAGGCCCGGCCGGCATGGTCGGCGGCCAGGCCATCGACCTTGGCTCGGTGGGCCTGAAGCTGGACCAGCAGGCCCTGGAATACATGCACCGGCACAAGACCGGTGCGCTGATCGAAGCCAGCGTGCGCCTCGGCGCCCTGGCCAGCGGCCGCGCCGAGCAGGCGCAGCTCGATGCCCTGCAGGCCTACGCCCAGGCGATCGGCCTGGCGTTCCAGGTGCAGGACGACATCCTCGACGTGGAAAGCGATACCGCCACCCTCGGCAAGCGCCAGGGGGCCGACGTCGCCCGCGACAAGCCGACCTACCCGGCCCTGCTCGGGCTGGAGGCGGCCAAGGCCTATGCGATCGAACTGCGCGACCAGGCGCTGGTCGCACTCCAGGGGTTTGGCGAAAATGCCGAACCGCTGCGGGCCCTGGCGCGCTACATCGTCGAGCGCCGCCACTGATCGGGGCCGCTTTGCGGCCCAATCCGCGCCCTGTCTGAATGGGCAGTATTTCCCACAATGGGGTAAACTGCCGCGTCTTAAACATCCATAACGACTCGCCTGATGCCCACGACGTTTCAAGAGATCCCCCGCGAACGCCCGGTCACGCCGTTGCTCGACCGCGCTGACACGCCTGCCGGCCTGCGCCGGCTGGCCGAAGCCGACCTGGAGACCCTGGCCGACGAATTGCGCCAGGAGTTGCTCTATACCGTTGGTCAGACCGGTGGGCATTTCGGCGCCGGCCTGGGCGTCATCGAGCTGACGATCGCCCTGCACTACGTCTTCGACACCCCGGACGACCGGCTGGTGTGGGACGTCGGCCACCAGGCCTACCCGCACAAGATCCTCACCGGCCGGCGCCAGCGCATGCTGACCCTGCGCCAGAAGGACGGCATCGCCGCCTTCCCGCGCCGCAGCGAGAGCGAGTACGACACCTTTGGCGTTGGCCACTCCAGCACCTCGATCAGCGCCGCACTGGGCATGGCCATCGCCGCCCGCCTGCAGAACAGCGCGCGCAAGTCGATCGCGGTGATCGGCGACGGCGCGCTCACCGCCGGCATGGCGTTCGAGGCGTTGAACCACGCCCAGGAAGTCGACGCCAACATGCTGGTGATCCTCAACGACAACGACATGTCGATTTCGCGCAATGTCGGCGGCCTGTCCAACTACCTGGCCAAGATTCTCTCCAGCCGCACCTACTCGAGCATGCGCGAAGGCAGCAAGAAAGTGCTGTCGCGCCTGCCTGGCGCCTGGGAAATCGCCCGCCGCACCGAGGAATACGCCAAGGGCATGCTGGCCCCCGGCACTCTGTTCGAAGAGCTGGGCTGGAACTACATCGGCCCGATCGACGGCCACGACCTGCCGACCATGATCGCCACCCTGCGCAACATGCGTGACCTCAAGGGCCCGCAGTTCCTGCACGTGGTGACCAAGAAGGGCAAGGGCTTCGCCCCGGCCGAGATCGACCCGATCGGCTACCACGCCATCACCAAGCTCGAGCCTGCCGACAAGCCGGCTGCGCCGAAGAAGCCCAGCGGGCCGAAGTACTCCGCGGTGTTCGGCCAGTGGCTGTGCGACATGGCCGCCGCCGACAAGCGCCTGGTGGGCATCACGCCTGCGATGAAGGAAGGCTCCGACCTGGTCGCGTTCAGCGAACGCTACCCAGAGCGCTACTTCGATGTGGCGATCGCCGAGCAGCACGCCGTTACCCTCGCCGCGGGCATGGCCTGCGAAGGCAGCAAGCCGGTGGTGGCGATCTACTCCACCTTCCTGCAGCGCGCCTATGACCAGCTGATCCACGACGTGGCGGTGCAGAACCTCGACGTGCTGTTCGCCATCGACCGCGCAGGCCTGGTCGGCGAAGACGGCCCGACCCACGCCGGCAGCTACGACCTGTCGTACCTGCGCTGCATCCCCGGCATGCTGGTGATGACCCCGAGCGACGAGAACGAACTGCGCAAGATGCTCAGCACCGGCCACCTGTACAACGGCCCGGCGGCCGTGCGCTACCCGCGTGGCACCGGCCCCAATGCGCCGATCAGCGCCGACCTGGAACCGCTGGAAATCGGCAAGGGCGTGGTTCGCCGCCAGGGCGAGAAAGTAGCCCTGCTGGTGTTCGGCGTGCAGCTGGCCGAGGCCCTGCAGGTGGCCGAGCAGATCAACGCCACGGTGGTCGACATGCGTTTCGTCAAGCCGCTGGACGAGGCCCTGGTGCTGGAACTGGCAGCTAGCCACGAGCTGCTGGTGACCATCGAGGAAAACGCCATCATGGGCGGCGCCGGTGCTGCCGTGGGCGAGTTCCTGGCCAGCCAGGCCGTGGTCAAGCCACTGCTGCACCTGGGGCTGCCGGACGTCTACGTCGAGCATGCCAAGCCGGCGCAGATGCTGGCCGAATGTGGGCTGGATGCTGCCGGGATCGAGGCTTCGGTGAAGGCTCGGATGGCCAAGCTGGGCCTGTAGAACACTTGGGGCCGCTGTGCGGCCCATCGCCGGCAAGCCGGCTCCCACATGAACTTCACCGGCCGCGAGGGCCATGGGGTACCTGTGGGAGCCGGCTTGCCGGCGATTGCTTTGGACGCCTCGATGAAAATCTCGACCTTTACCACCCTGCTCTGCCTGCCCATCCCGCTGCTGGCCAGCGAACGCGACGACGCGCTGAAACTCCCCGACGTGCTGATCAGCGCCAACCGCCAGGTCGAATCACGCACCGCCACCAGCGCCGCCAACACCGTGTTCACCCGCAGCGACATCGACCGCCTGCAACCGAGCAGCGTCACCGACCTGCTGACCCGCGTGCCCGGCGTCCAGGTCGCCCCCACCGGTGGCCGCGGCAGCCTGCCGGGTATCTTCATCCGCGGCACCAAGGCCGCCCAGAGCCTGGTGCTGGTCGATGGCGTGCGCATTGCCAACGCCACCTCCGGCGACAGCGGCCTGCAGTTTCTCGATGTCGACCAGATCGAGCGCGTCGAAGTGCTGCGCGGCTCGCGTTCGGCCATCTACGGCAGCGACGCCATCGGTGGGGTCATCCAGATCTTCACCCGCCGCGGCACGGGCCAGGGCCTGCAGCCGCGCCTGCGCCTGGCGGCCGGCAGCAACCAGACGTTCCAGCGCAGCCTGGGGCTATCCGGCGGTGACGGCGCAACGCGCTTCAACCTGGGCGCAAGCCTCGATGAAACGGCTGGTATCGACTCGACCGGGCCATCGTTCGCCAGCGACGGCGACCATGACGCCTATCGCAACAAGTCATTCAACCTGAGCCTGAGCCACACCTTCGGCGAGCGCTTCGAGGCAGGGCTGAACCTGCTCGACAGCCGTGGCCGCAGCGAATACGACAACCCCTTCGGCCGCTTCGACATGGACACCTTCGAAAGCGTCGGGCAAAAGCCCTACACCGATTTTGTCGTCAGCAGTGTCGGCACCTACTTCGACGCCCAGCTCAACGACCTCTGGCACTCGCGCCTGGAGCTGGCCCACAGCGAAAACCGCGATGACAAACGCGACAAGCTGAGCGACGAACGTTTCGTCTTCAACACCTACCGCGACCAGGCCACCTGGCAGAACGACCTGGCCCTGAGCGACCAGCACAACCTGCTGATCGGCGGCGACTGGTACCAAGACCGCGTGCACGGCAGCACCGAGTTCACCGAGGACAGCCGCTGGAACCGTGCCGCGTTCATCCAGCACCGCTTCAGTGGCGAGCAGTTTTCCACCGAAGTGGGCGTGCGCCGCGACCAGAACCAGCAGTTCGGTGGCCAGACCACCTGGAGTGGCAGCCTCACCGTGCCGCTCAACGCACAGAACGATGTGCTGCTGTCCTACAGCGAAGGCTTCCGCGCGCCTACCTTCAACGACCTGTACTACCCGCAGTACAGCAACCCGGACCTCAAGCCTGAGCGGTCGAAAAGCTACGAACTGCAGTGGCGCAGCCAGCTCACGCCCGACAGCCGCCTGGAGACGTCGCTGTACCGCACCGACCTGCAGGACGCGATCATCTTTGGCGAAGGCTCGATCCCGCGCAACGTCGCCTCGGCACGCATCAACGGCTTGGAAGTGGCGCTGGAGCAACAGTGGGGGCAATGGCGCAGCCAGCTTGGCCTGGCCCTGATCGACCCACGCGACCGCGACAGCGGCCATACCCTCGCCCGCCGCGCACGGCGCACCTTGAGCCTGGACCTGGATCGCCAGTTCGAGCGCTTCACGGTTGGCGGCAGTTGGCAGGCGGTCAGCGCCAGCTACGACGACGAGGCCAATCGCAACCGCCTGGGCGGCTATGGCCTGTTCGGCCTGCGCGGCGGCTGGGCCCCAACGGATGAGCTGAAGCTGGAAGTGAAGCTGGATAACCTGCTCGACAAGGCCTACAGCCGGGCACAGTACAGCTTCGATGCCAACAACTACGACTACCGCGAAGAAGGCCGCACGGCGCTGTTCAGCGTCACCTGGACGCCGGCGCTCTAGCCGCCAGCAGCGCGCACAGGCGGGCGGTGGCTTCGATCATCTGCCCGCTGGGCCGCTCCAGCCCTTTGTCCGGCACCACCAACAAACCCTCACCTGCCACCGCGCTCAGGCGTGGCCAGGCTTTCCAGCTGGCCAACTGCGCCGCGTCAGCCGCCAGGATCACCTGCGGGTCACGCAACAGCACCGATTCCACGTTGACCTGCGGCGCAGGCTGGCTGAGGTCGGCAAAGATGTTGCGCGCACCACACACCGCCAGGGCATCGCTGACCACCTGCCCGCCACCCAGGGTGTACAGCGGCCGGTCCCAGACCTGATAGAACACCCGCAGCGGCTCGGCGCGCCGATACTGCTGGCGCAACTGGCGCAGGCGCTCGCCCAGGGCCGCCACATAGCGCCGCCCCTGCTCCGCGCGCCCGACCCGCACGGCGATGGCCTCGATCTGCGCGAGCAACTGGTCCAGGTCATGGGGTTCGGCGCTGTAGGTGGCGATGCCCAGGCGCTTGAGCTGGTCGCGCTGGGCGGCGGCGACGCTGCCGCGCCACAGCAGCAGCAAGTCCGGCTTGAGGCTGAGCAGGCGCTCCATGTCCAGCTGCCCCTGGCGCCCCACCGAAGGCAGGCTGGCCAGCGCGGCGGGCCGTTCGCCGCCGTCGAGCACGCCCACCAGCAGGTCGTCGGCCTGCAGTTCGAGCATGATTTCACTCATCGAGGGGGCAAGGCTGACGACCCGCAGCGGCTCACCGGCCTGTGCGCTGCAGGCCAGCCATGCCAGCAAGCCGAGCAGGATGCGCATCAACCCAACTGACGCGGGATGCGATAGAGGTAGAGCAGCACCACGGTAGACAGCGCCAGCAGGATCTGCGGCACGGCTTCGAGCCCCACCAGCACCGACAAGGCGCCGACCCAGGCCGGGAAGCAGGCGTACAGCATGGCCATGCGCCGCACGCGCGCCAGCTCGATCCACGCGGCCGGCTCCTCGGCGCTGCCGAGTACCTTGGAGGTGGCGATCAGGGCGCGCTTGTAGGCGCCGAAGCGCGGCAGGCTGAGGAACATGGTCGCCGCGCCGGCGATGAACAGCGGCATGGCCAGCACCGGGATCAGCGCCTCGCCACCGCCAAAGGCCCAGGCCATCACCGGCAGCGGCACCAGGCCGACCGCCAGGTATTGCCACCAGGCCAGCGCCAGGCGCCGCTTCACCTGGCCGCGGGTCACGCCTGGGGCACCTCGCCCTGGTGCTCGTTGCCCAGCATGTGGCCGAGCTTGCCGGCCTTGGTGGCCAGGTAGTAACGGTTGTGCGGGTTGTGGCCGGTGTGCAGCGGCACACGCTCGGCAACCTTGATGTTCATGTCGGTCAGCGCCTTGACCTTGCGTGGGTTGTTGGTCATCAGGCGCAGCGCCTTCACGCCCAGGTGCTCGAGCATCGGCAGGCACATGGCGTAGTCACGCTGGTCGGCGGCAAAACCCAGACGCTCGTTGGCCTCGACGGTGTCAGCGCCACCGTCTTGCAGTTCGTAGGCGCGAATCTTGTTCAACAGGCCGATGCCACGGCCTTCCTGGCGCAGGTACAGCAGCACGCCACGGCCTTCGCGGGCAATCGCCTGCAACGCGGCTTCCAGCTGCGAACCGCAGTCGCACCGCTGGCTGAACAGGGCATCGCCAGTCAGGCACTCGGAGTGCAGGCGCCCCAGCACCGGCTCGCCGTCGGCGAAATCACCCAGGCTGAGCACCACGTGCTCACGGCCAGTGGCTTCGTCGAGAAAGCCATGCATGGTGAAAGTCGCAAAAGGGGTCGGGAGTTTAGAGGCGGCAACAAAGACGACGGGCACGTTGTGCTCCTGGATAAGTAGGAAATTTCTCGTGAAGCGATTGTATCAGCAGGTTGGCGCCTGTGCGCTCGTTGAATACCGTGGCTTAAGATCGAAAAGTTCGATGCTTAGGTTGCCTGGCAGCGCTCCCCCACCACCTGTGGGAGCCGGCTTGCCGGCGCTAGCGCTCTCGATTACTGCGGCTTGCTGTCGGGTGTAAACGGATACGGCTGCTTCCAGTGCTCGAAGATCGGCTTCAGCTCGCCGCTGCGCACAAGCTCAGCCATGCGCCGGTCGAACAGGTCGCGCAGGGCCCTGGCCTGATCGTTGCGGGCAAAGGCCAGGTACAACGGCAGTTCGGCGACATGGGTGCGGCGAAAGCGCTCGGGCTGCGAACTCTGCCCCAGCACGTAGTCGACCTCGGTCTGCGCATCGATGTAGAAGTCCACGCGGTCATGCTCGAGCATCGGCAGGATGCCTTCGCGGCGCTGGATTTCACGGAAGTTGTGCACGTTGGGCAGGTAGCTGGCGTAGTCATAGCCGCGTACCCAGGCCAGGCGGTAGTTGCCGACCGTTTCATGGGTCGGCACCGGCTTGCTGGCAAGCCCCAGGGCATAGATGTGGTCCATGTCGAAGTGCCAGCGGGGGTAGAAATTGTCGTCGCTCTCTTCCTTGTACGAGCCGACCCAGGCATCCGCTTCGCCGCGCTTCACCAGCCCGACCGCGCGGCTGTAGGGCACGCCCTGGGCCACCACCTTGACCCCAGCCGGCTCGAACACCTTGCGCAGTACATCCCAGGCCACGCCGGTACCATCGGCATTGGTGTAGTCGGCCCATTCTTCACTGACCAGATGGATCTGCCTGGGCACGTCATCGGCTGCTGCCACCCAGGGAGCCAGGGTCAGCAGCATTGCCAGCAGCACAGTCCTTATGGCCATCGAAGCACTCCCTGTTTCAGCCTACCGCCCACACCAGAAGCTGCATGCCCAGCCAGGCGAACACGCCGGCCAGGATATCGTCGAGCATGATGCCGACCCCGCCATGCACATGGCGATCGATCCAGCGAATCGGCCATGGCTTGAGGATGTCGAAGAAGCGGAACATCAGGAACCCTGCCAGGATCCACTGCCACCCTTCCGGCACCAGCCAGAGGGTGATCCACATGCCGACCATCTCGTCCCAGACAATGCCTTCATGGTCGTGCACGCGCAAGTCATTGGCGACTTTGCCGCATAGCCAGAAGCCGAACAGCATGGTGACGCCCAGCAGCAGCCAGTAGCCCCAGTCCGGCAGCATCTGCCACAGCGGGATGAACGGAATGGCCACCAGCGAACCCCAGGTGCCCGGGGCCTTGGGCAGGGTGCCGGAGCCGAAGCCAAAGGCGATGAAGTGCCACGGATTGCGCCAGACCGATGGCGGAACGAACTCCGCAGGCACCTGTTTGGGGTGGTCGGTCACGGTGTCTCCCTAAAGTGTTGATAGCCCCGTTGCACGGGGATGATGTCCAGGCCCTGCGGGTCACGCAGGGTCACCCCTTGGCCCGCGAGCACGCGGCCGACCACATGCACCTCGCAACCCGCCAGGGCCGCCAGCGCATCGGCGGGCAAGGGGAATGCCAGCACGTAGTCGTCGCCACCGGTGAGCGCGGCCTGCACGGCGCCTTCGCGGCCGAGAAACGCCTCTAGTGCAGGAGACACTGGCACCTGGGCCAGGTTCACCTCGAGCGCGACCGCAGAGGCCTTGGCGATGTGCCCACAGTCGGCGAGCAGGCCGTCGGAGATGTCCAGGGCCGAGGTGGCCAGGCCACGCAAGCGCCGGCCAAGCTCCAGCTGGGGCAGCGGTGACCAGTAGTGGGCCAGCAGCGGCTCGGCCTGTTCGGCCGGGGCCTCGCGCTCACCGAGCACCAGCGCCAGCGCACCGGCCGCCTTGCCCAGCGTGCCGCCCACGCACAAGAGGTCGCCCGGCCGCGCGCCGCTGCGGCGCAGGGCCTGGCCAGCCGGCACGCGGCCGAACACGGTAACGGTGATGCTCAACGGGCCGCGGGTGGTGTCGCCGCCGATCAGGCTGATGCGGCAACGCTGGGCCATGCGGCTGAGGCCGTCGGCGTAGGCCTCGAGCCAGGTGGGGCCAACTTCGGGCAAGGTCAGGGCAAGGGTGAAGCCGATGGCCTCGGCGCCCATGGCCGCCAGGTCGCTGACCGCCACGGCCAACGAGCGCTGGCCGAGCAGGCGCGGGTCGCAGACTGCGGGGAAATGCACGCCGGCAACCAGGGTGTCGGTCGACACCGCCAGCTGCTCGCCGGGGGGAAGGTCAAGCAGGGCGCAGTCGTCGCCGATCCCCAAGGCCACGCCCTCGCCGCCCTGCGCACAGGGCGCGGCGGCGAAGTAATGGTTGATCAGCTCGAACTCACCCATGATCAGGCAGCGCCAGGATCAGCGCTTGTTCGCCTTGACTTCTGCTTCGCGCAGCGACGGCGCGAGCTTGTCCAGCACGCCGTTGACGAACTTGTGGCCGTCGGTGGCACCGAAGACCTTGGCCAGTTCCACGCCTTCGTTGATCACCACGCGGTACGGAACGTCGACGCGCTTGATCAACTCCCAGGTGGACAGGCGCAGCACGGCCAGTTCGACCGGGTCGAGCTCTTCCAGTGCGATGGTCATGCAAGGCGCCAGCGCCTTGTCGATTTCGCCCTTGATCGCCGGAACCCCATGCAGGATCTCGCGGAAATAGGCACCGTCGACATCGGTGAAATCGTTATCCACCCGGAACTGCGCTTCGATCTCGTTCAGCGAGGCACTGGCCATATGCCACTGATACAGCGCCTGGGTCGCGAGCATGCGGGCTTCGCGGCGCTTGGC
>NZ_DJTF01000016.1:0-9917 GCF_002438125.1 Pseudomonas sp. UBA6315 | reverse complement strand
AGCGCGACTTCCTCGAAGTCGAGACGCCGATGCTGCAGACCATCCCTGGCGGCGCCGCGGCCAAGCCGTTCGAAACCCACCACAACGCCCTGGACATGGCCATGTTCCTGCGCATCGCGCCGGAGCTGTACCTCAAGCGCCTGGTGGTCGGTGGCTTCGAAAAAGTGTTCGAGATCAACCGCAACTTCCGTAACGAAGGCGTATCGACTCGTCACAACCCTGAATTCACCATGCTCGAGTTCTACCAGGCCTACGCCGACTACCGCGACAACATGGACCTCACCGAGGAACTGTTCCGCGAGCTGGCGCTGCTGGTACTGGGCAGCACCGACGTGCCGTATGGCGACAAGGTGTTCCACTTCGGCGAGCCGTTCGCGCGCCTGTCGGTGTTCGACTCGATCCTCAAGTACAACCCCGAGCTCACCGCCGCCGACCTGCAGGACGTCGACCGTGCCCGTGACATCGCCAAGAAGGCCGGCGCCAAGGTGCTGGGCCACGAGGGCCTGGGCAAGCTGCAGGTGATGATTTTCGAAGAGCTGGTCGAGCACAAGCTGGAGCAGCCGCACTTCATCACCGAGTACCCGTTCGAAGTCTCGCCGCTGGCCCGTCGCAACGACGACAACCCGGCCGTGACCGACCGTTTCGAGCTGTTCATCGGTGGCCGCGAGATCGCCAACGCTTACTCCGAGCTCAACGATGCCGAAGACCAGGCCGAACGCTTCCTGGCCCAGGTGGCCGAGAAGGACGCCGGTGACGACGAAGCCATGCACTACGACGCCGACTTCGTGCGTGCGCTGGAGTACGGCATGCCGCCGACAGCAGGCGAAGGCATCGGTATCGACCGCCTGGTCATGCTGCTGACCAACTCGCCATCGATTCGCGATGTGATCCTGTTCCCGCACATGCGCCCACAGGCCTGAGCGAACTGAACAAGCCGCCTTTCGAGGCGGCTTTTTCATGCCTGAAGACTGTCTGTAGCAGCCCTATCGCCGGCAAGCCGGCTCCCACAGGAAGCGTTGTGGAGTTCCTGTGGGAGCCGGCTTGCCGGCGATAGGGGCCGCCGCTGACTCGAACAATGAGGTACCCAGAGTGACCCCCGCAATGGCCCAGCAAGGCGCCGCCGGCATCGCCAGCGCCGTCGCCGAAAGCGTGCAATACCAAGGCCGCAAGACCGCCCGTCAAGGCAGCGAACAGCGCCGCCAGCTGATCCTCGACGCCGCCATGCGCATCGTCGTGCGTGATGGCGTGCGCGGCGTGCGTCACCGCGCCGTGGCCGCGGAAGCGGGCGTGCCGCTGTCCGCCACCACCTACTACTTCAAGGATATCGAAGACCTGCTCACCGATACCTTCGCCCAGTACGTCGAACGCAGCGCCGCCTACATGGCCAAGCTGTGGGCCAACACCGAAGTGGTGCTGCGCCAGCTGCTCGCCCAGGGCGACGGCAGTGCGCAATCGCGGGCGCGGCTGGCCGACGAAGTGGCACGCATGACCGCCGACTATGTGTCGCGCCAGTTGCTCAACCGCCGTGACTTCCTCATGGCCGAGCAGGCCTTCCGCCAGGAAGCGCTGCTGTGCCCGCGCCTGGCCGAGCTGGTGCGCGCCCACCAGCAGATCCTGCTGCATGGCACGCGGCAGCTGCTGCAGGTGGTCGGCTCGCGCCAACCCGAACAGGACGCCCAGATGTTGACGGCGATTATCGAGCAGATGGAATATCAGGGCCTGCTCAAGGATGCCGATGCGCAAGCCGATGGGCAGATGCTCGCTATGCTTACCCGTTACCTGCACCTGGTGCTGGCATCGGCCTGAGCCGAGAACGACCTTTCAAGGAGAACCTGATGAAAGCCTGGCGTGTGGTGCTGTTGACGTTGTCATTCCTGCTGCTGGGCGGTTGTCTGGTGACCTTCCACGAACCGCTGCCGAGCAACCAGGCGGCGCCCAAGGCGCTGCTGGGCAAGTGGCACAGCAAGGATGCCTGGGGCGAGCCGCTGCAGCTGGTGATCAGCCGCAGTGGCGCCGGCGCCTACAAGGCCGTGGCCACGGCCAAGGGCAAGAAGCCTGAGGAATATGTCTTCAGCGTGTCGCGCCACGGCAACCGCTGGTACCTCTCGGCCGGGGTGCCCAAGCGCCTGGGCGGCAACTTCCTGATCGGCGGGTTCGACATCGTCGAGGGCAAGCAACTGGTGCTCTACAACCTCGACGTCGAGCAGATCGAGCAGGCGGTGGAGAAGAAGGAACTGACCGGGCGCAGCACCCAGGTGCCGGAAGACAACGGCGCCGGGGTGCTGATCGACAGCCCGTCGGCGCGGGTGCTGGCCTACCTGGACGACCCGGCCAACTCCGACCTGTTCGTCGAGGTGGCACGCTTCCAGCGCAGCGGCAAATAGCCAGGATCTGATTTTCAAGGAGTCCCCGGTGGACGAATACCAGCAGACCATCCGCGCCCTGTCCGATCGCATCGTCACGGCGCAGACCCCGATCCGCGTGCTCGATGCGGTGAAGTGGGACGACAACATTCGCCAGGGTTTCCTCAAGGCCAAGGGCAAGGAGCCGCCGGCGGTGGACCGTGCCTATTACCAGTCGCGCCCGCTGTCGTTCGACTCCAGCGCGGTGAAGGCCGAATTCCAGAGCATCGAGCGCGACATCACCCGCCAGCTGGGCCAGTTCAACCCGGTCGGGCAGATCATGCGGCGCATGTGCAAGGAGTACCGCATGGTGGTGCGCATGCTCGAAGCGCGCGGTACCGAGGATTTCGGCCTGATCTCCCAGGAGCTGTATGGCGCCGCCTCCGATGCCTTCCACGCCGGTGACCCGACCCTGGCCGACCTGGGCCTGATGCTCTCGGACTACCTCAACAACATTGATGGCCGTGGCGACCTCAAGGACGAGCCGAAGAACCTCACCGCCAAGGAGGCCGTGGACATCCTCCAGCAGCGCCTGAACAAGGTGTTCGGCGAGGCCGAGGAAACCATCCGCGTGTTCGAGTCCGACGGCATCGTCGCCGACGCCGCAGCCGGTGCCGACTACATCAAGATTCGCGCCGACGCCATGTTCAACAGCCGCGACGTGCGCGCGCTGGAAGTGCATGAAGGGCTGGTGCACGTGGGCACCACGCTCAATGGCCTGAACCAGCCGATCTGCACCTTCCTGGCCAAGGGCCCGCCCTCCTCGACGGTGACCCAGGAGGGCCTGGCGATCCTCATGGAGGTGATCGCCTTCGCCTCCTACCCCAGCCGCCTGCGCAAGCTCACCAACCGCACCCGTGCCATCCACATGGTCGAGGAGGGCGCGGACTTCCTGCAGGTGTTCGAGTTCTTCCGCGCCCAGGGTTTCGAATTGGCGCAAAGCTACAGCAACGCCAGCCGGGTGTTCCGCGGTTCGGTGCCCAATGGCCTGCCATTCACCAAGGACTTGTCCTACCTCAAGGGCTTCATCATGGTTTACAACTACATTCAGTTGGCCGTGAAGAAGGGCAAGCTCGAGCAGATTCCGCTGCTGTTCTGCGGCAAGACCACCCTGGAAGACATGCGCACCCTGCGCCAACTGGTCGAAGAGGGCCTGGTCGAGCCACCCAAGTACCTGCCCGAACAATTCCGCGACCTCAACGCCCTGTCGGCGTGGATGTGCTTCTCCAACTTCCTCAACCACCTGAGCCTGGATCGCATTGAAGCCGATTACGCGAACATTCTCTGAGCGCTGCCGCCTGCTGGCCCTGGGCATGCTCCTGCTGGGGCTGGGCGGTTGCAGCAGCCTGCTGTTCTACCCCGAACCGGGCGAGGCGTTCACCCCCGCGCGGGCCCAGCTGCAGTACCGCGATGTCACGCTCACCACCACCGATGGCGTGCGCCTGCATGGCTGGTGGCTGCCGGCCAAGGCCGGCGTCGAGGTCAAGGGCACGGTGCTGCACCTGCACGGCAACGGCGGCAACCTGCCCGGCCACCTGGGCGCCAGCTACTGGTTGCCGGAGCAGGGCTACCAGGTGCTGATGATCGATTACCGCGGCTATGGCTTGTCCCAGGGCACGCCCAGCTTGCCGGAGGTGTATGAGGACATCGCGGCCGCCATGGCCTGGCTCGACCAGGCGCCGCAGGTCAAGGGCAAGCCTTTGGTGCTGCTGGGCCAGAGCCTCGGCGGGGCGATGGCGATCCATTACCTGGCGCAGCATCCCGAGCAGCGTCAACGCTTCAGCGCGCTGGTGTTCGATGGCGTGCCGGCCAGCTACCGCGCGGTCGGCCGCTACGCCCTGAGCACTTCATGGCTGACCTGGCCGCTGCAGGTGCCGTTGTCCTACCTGGTGCCGGACGGCGACAGCGCGATCCGCTCGGTCGAGCAGCTTGCCAGCCCGCCCAAGCTGTTCTTCCACAGCATCGACGACACCCTGGTGCCGATGGACAACGGCATCCGCCTGTACCAGCACGCACCGCCACCGCGGGTATTGCAGCTGACCCGTGGCGGCCATGTGCAGACCTTCGCTGACCCTGTGTGGCGCCAGGTGATGCTCCGCTTCCTGGATGACCCCAGCCATTTCAACGGCCTGCGGCGCCTTGCCGAAGTGCCCAACTACCCTGACCAGAAGAAGAACCCGCAATGAGTGAAGAACGCAACGCCATCCCCCTGATCCTGACCGGTGTCGGCAGCATCATCGTGACGGTGGGGGCCCTCTGGTATTACGGCTACCTGCATTTCGCCAAGCCCGAGGATGCGCTGCTGTTGCAGGATTTCACCATGCTCAAGACCGTGCCGGGCGAAGACTACAAGGTCTCGCTGGAGCCTGCGGCGCAGGTGGCGCAGTGCATGGATGGCGTGCTGGTGCTGTTCGATACGCAGCAGAAGGGCTTGACCGGGGTGCTGGTGGACAACCGCAAGCGTGCGGTGCGCTGCATGGGTGAGGAAACCCCGCAGCAGGTGCAGTGATGCCATTGGCTTCCACCTGTGGGAGCCGGCTTGCCGGCGATAGGGCCGGTACAGTCAAGAAAAAGCCCCGCATCGCGCGGGGCTTTTCATTTCAGCCAAGCCAGCTTGCGCTTAGCGCTGGCTCACCGAACGCGGCGCCACCGGCTGGTTGTCGTTGGAGATGGTCACCTCCACCCGACGGTTCTGCGCACGGCCGGAGTTGCTGGCGTTGTCCGCTACCGGGTACTCCTTGCCATAACCCTGGGCGACGATGCGCGCAGGGTCCACGCCGGCACGTACCAGCGCCATGCGCACGGCGCCGGCGCGGCGCTCGGAGAGGGACTGGTTGTAGTTGGCCGAACCGACGCTGTCGGTGTAGCCCTCGACGATCACCTTGCGCTCAGGGTTCTCCTGGAGGAACTGGGCCAGCTTGGTAACGTTGGGCAAGGCGCTGCTCTTGAGCTGGGCCTTGTTGAAGTCGAACAGCACATCGCCGAAGGTCACCAGGGTGCCGCGGTCGGTCTGCTTGGCGTTGAGGCTGTCCTGCAGCTTGGCGATCTGCGCGTCGCGGGCATCGAGCTTGGCCTTGGCGCGTTCGGCCGAAGCGTTTTTCAGCTCGTTTTCGGCGGTGCGCAGGGCAATGGTCTGCTTGGCCACTTCGACGCGCTGGTTGGTCAGGTAGGCCAGCTGGTCGACCTTCTCGTTGTTCTCACGCTCCATGAAGGCCTTGTCGGCCTTGTTCAGCCAGTCCTGGGCGTCCTTGGTTTCAAGGGCCGCGACCTTGCTCGCCTGCGGGTCGCTCTGCAGCGCCGAGAAGTTGGTGCGTGCCGATTCCAGGTTCGGGTTCGGGTCGTGGGAGCAGGCAGCGAGACCGACGCTCAGGGCCAGCAGGGCGGGAATCATGACGTAATTGCGCATAGTGTTCATCCTTTGATCGATTGCGAAGGCTCAGGTTAGGGGTGCCGCGCTCACTGAGCGCTGCGCATGCCTTCCTGACGCACGTCCTGGACGCCCTGGCGGGCTTCCTGTACGGCCTTCTCGGCCTTGGCCGCCTGGGCCTTGCGTTCGGCGAGGCGAGCGTCCCACTCGGCCTGCTCGGCCAGGCGCTTGGCATCGTCGTACTTCTTGTCGTGCATGGCGATTTCGGCTTCTTTGAACTTGTCCTGCGCGGCTTTCATTTCCACGGCGGCAAACTCGGTGCCGCCAGCGCTGACCGCGGAGTTCACGGCGGACTGGGTCACGGCGTACTGCTCGGTCGGCGGGTTGCCGGCACAGCCGGCCAGGACCAGGCTACTGCCCAGGGCCAGCGCGGCCAGCTTGAGTCCGCGCACATGGGGGGATGAGGGTTTCGCGGTGCGGGTCTTCATGGTGGTCAGCTCCATTGGATCACTCCTGATAACGACAATGTCCGTAGCAGTCCATCGCTCAATCCCTGACCTTTGTCAGCACGTTCGCTGCACGGTGCACGACAACAGGTGTGCAGGGTTTTAGCGTGATGGCTATTGGCTGTGACCGAGGGCTTTTTTGAATGGTTCACAAAATTTTCAAGTTATTTCTGACTGATTAGTCAGTTGCTGCGGCGGGGAACTTTCAAGGGAAAACGAAGGTATTCCGGGCTGCGAACGAGCCCGGAAAGGCGTGGGAGGAGTCAGTTGCCGGAGTCTTCACCGGTGTTGCTGAGGTCGCGCAGGTGGCGCCGCGAGAGGGCCAGAAAGCGCGGCGTGGAACCAATGTCCTCGTACAGCGGGTCGCCTTCTTCGTCGGTGGAAATGACGGTCTGGCCCTGCACATAAGGGAAGCTGGCTTCCAGCTCTTCCAGGGCGGCGGCTACCAGTTCGCCAAGCAGTTCCTCGGCGGTGCGCTTGGGGTACATGTCGATGAGCGCTGCCAGGCGTGCCTCGGACTCCAGGTCCAGGTGCAAGCTATGGCCGGTGGGGCTCAGGGTACCTGCGGCATTCTGCTCCCAGTGCTGGGCGAGTTCGCGGATTTTCATGATGACCTCTGTCGACGCCTGGATAGGCTGCATTGCATCGGACTGCTCAGCTCTCACTTTAGTTTGCTTTGGCCGATCTCGGCTTGCCATGGCGCCTCGCCTGTGGGCACTCTTGGGGACGTGCTGTTTCCTGGGCAGGGCGCGGGCCAGCCGCGCCGAAGAGAGGGCCAATGACCGATATCGATGTGCGCTTGCGTGAAGATGTCCATCTGTTGGGGGAGTTGCTCGGCGAAACCATTCGCCAGCAGCATGGTGAAGCGTTCCTGCAGAAGATCGAGGACATTCGCCACAGTGCCAAGGCCGACCGCCGCGGCCCCGGCGAGCAATTGAGCTCGACCCTCGGCGACCTTGCCGAGGACGACCTGCTGCCGGTGGCGCGGGCGTTCAACCAGTTCCTCAACCTGGCCAACATGGCCGAGCAGTACCAGCTGATTCGTCGCCGCGATGGCGAACAGCAAGAGCCCTTCGAGGTGCGGGTGCTGCCTGAGCTGCTGGCGCGCCTGAAGCAGGCCGGGCACAAGGATGATGCCCTTGCCCGGCAACTGGCCAAGCTGGACATCCAGCTGGTGCTGACCGCACACCCCACCGAGGTGGCCCGGCGCACGCTGATCCAGAAGTACGACGCCATCGCCGGCCAGCTGGCGGCGCAGGACCACCGCGACCTCACCCCCAGCGAGCGCCAGCAGGTGCGCGAGCGCCTGCGCCGGCTGATCGCCGAGGCCTGGCACACCGAGGAAATCCGCCGCACCCGGCCCACCCCGGTAGATGAAGCCAAGTGGGGCTTTGCGGTCATCGAGCATTCTCTGTGGCACGCGATTCCCAGCCACCTGCGCAAGGTCGACAAGGCGCTGTTCGACGCCACCGGCCTGCGCCTGCCGCTGGAGGCTGCGCCGATTCGCTTCGCCTCGTGGATGGGCGGCGACCGCGATGGCAACCCCAACGTCACCGCCGCGGTGACCCGCGAAGTGCTGCTGCTGGCCCGCTGGATGGCGGCCGACCTGTTCCTGCGCGATATCGATGCGCTGGCCGCCGAGCTGTCCATGCAGCAGGCCAGCAGCGCGCTGCGCGAGCAGGTTGGTGACAGCGCCGAGCCCTACCGAGCGGTGCTCAAGCACTTGCGCGACCGCCTGCGGGCAACCCGCGCCTGGGCCCATTCCTCTCTGGCCAGCTCGCAGCCGGCCAGCGCCGATGTGCTGGTGGACAACCGCGACCTGATCGCCCCGCTGGAGCTGTGCTACCACTCGCTGCACGAATGCGGCATGGGCGTGATCGCCGACGGCCCACTGCTCGACACCCTGCGCCGCGCGGTCACCTTCGGCCTGTTCCTCGGCCGCCTCGACGTGCGCCAGGATGCCGCCCGGCACCGTGACGCGCTGTCGGAAATCACCGACTACCTGGGCCTGGGCAACTATGGCCAATGGGATGAAGAACAGCGCATCGCCTTCCTCCAGGCCGAGCTGAAGAACCGCCGGCCATTGCTGCCTGCGCACTTCCAGCCCCAGGCAGACACCGCCGAAGTACTCGCCACCTGCCGTGAAATCGCCGCCGCGCCGGGCGCTTCACTGGGTTCCTATGTCATCTCCATGGCCGGCGCCGCCTCCGATGTGCTGGCCGTGCAGCTGCTGCTCAAGGAAGCCGGGCTGACCCGGCCCATGCGCGTGGTGCCGCTGTTCGAGACCCTGGCCGACCTGGACAACGCCGGGCCGGTGATGCAGCGCCTGCTCGGGCTGCAGGGCTACCGGGCCGGCCTGCGCGGGCCGCAGGAAGTGATGATCGGCTATTCCGACTCGGCCAAGGATGCCGGCACCACCGCCGCCGCCTGGGCCCAGTACCGCGCCCAGGAAAGCCTGGTGCGCATCTGCCGCGAGCATCAGGTCGAGCTGCTGCTGTTCCATGGCCGCGGCGGCACCGTCGGCCGTGGTGGCGGCCCGGCCCACGCGGCAATCCTGTCGCAGCCACCGGGCTCGGTGGCGGGGCGTTTCCGTACTACCGAACAGGGCGAGATGATCCGCTTCAAGTTCGGCTTGCCGGGCATCGCCGAGCAGAACCTCAACCTCTACCTGGCCGCGGTGCTCGAAGCCACCTTGCTGCCACCGCCGCCGCCGCAGCCTGCCTGGCGCGAGCTGATGGACCAACTGGCCGCCGACGGCGTCAAGGCCTACCGCGGCGTGGTGCGCGACAACCCGGATTTCGTCGAGTACTTCCGCCAGTCCACGCCCGAGCAGGAGCTGGGGCGCCTGCCGCTGGGCAGCCGCCCGGCCAAGCGCCGCGCCGGCGGCATCGAGAGCTTGCGGGCGATCCCGTGGATCTTCGGCTGGACCCAGACCCGCCTGATGCTGCCCGCCTGGCTGGGCTGGGAAACGGCGCTGAGCAATGCCCTGGCGCGCGGCCAGGGCGAGCTGCTGGCGCAGATGCGTGAACAATGGCCGTTCTTCCGCACCCGCATCGACATGCTGGAAATGGTCCTGGCCAAGGCCGATGCGCAGATCGCCGAGGCCTACGACCAACGTCTGGTGCAACCGGGCTTGCTTCCTTTAGGTGCGCACCTGCGCGACCTATTGTCGCAGTCCTGCCAGGTGGTGCTGGGCCTGACCGGGCAGCCGGTGCTACTGGCGCACAGCCCCGAAACGCGGGAATTCATCAGCCTGCGCAACACCTACCTGGACCCGCTGCACCGCCTGCAGGCCGAGTTGCTGGCGCGTTCGCGCAGCCGTGAAGCCGCTCTGGACAGCCCGTTGGAGCAGGCCTTGCTGGTGACCGTGGCCGGTATCGCGGCGGGCCTGCGCAACACCGGCTGAGGCGCTGTCGGCCTGCCCTAGCCTGGGGGCGCAGCCTGGGCCGGGGCAGGGCAGCAAGGGCGGTTGCGCCGGGCGCAACCACCCTTTGCCGGGGCTACCGATGGCGCATTCCTGCAACTTTGGGACGCTTGTCTGGCTGCCGAGCGCTGTGTATCTTGAGCAGCCTTCTGACCGATTTATGGTCATACCCGATTTTCCGGACTTGGCCCTGGTCGCCGAATCCATTGAATTTCATA
>NZ_DJTF01000033.1:0-89441 GCF_002438125.1 Pseudomonas sp. UBA6315 | reverse complement strand
AGGCCGTTCTGCAGGCGCAGAGGGCGGAATTCTTCTTCGCTCAGCTCACCGGCCAGGTAGCGGCGGGTCTGATCACGGAACTGCTTGACGCGGTCCTCGATGATCCGCTGATCGTACTCGTCGTATACGTACATAAAAGTCCTGTCTCAGGCTGCATGCAGCTATTCGCGCGCACGGCCGCGCACTCCGGTTCGGAGCCGAGGAACGATATCAGGTTGGGGTTATGCGCTAAAGTGATGTTTTTGCATATGAAAAGAACCAAACGAACTAACTGAGACTGACTGGCATTTGTTCGTGATTGGCCCTCTGGCGTTTATACTCCGCGGTTTGCCCAAGGGGGACCGCATGCTCAAGGCGCTGTGCCAAAGCTTGTGCCTGAGCTTGCCGCTGGCAGCCACGGCCCAGGCTGCTTCGGTGGTGTTCCTCAACCCCGGGCAATCCACCGAAACCTTCTGGCTCAGCTATTCGCGCTTCATGCAGGCGGCGGCCGACGACCTGGGCATGACCTTGCGCGTGGAGTATGGCGAGCGCAATGCCGAGCGGGCGCTGACCCAGGCGCGAGCGGTGCTCGAAGGGCCGCAGCGGCCCGACTACCTGGTGCTGGTCAACGAGCAGTACGTGGCGCCGGAAATCATCAGGCTTTCCAAGGGAACCGGGGTCAAGCTGTTCCTGGTCAACAATGGCCTGACCGCAGGCCAGGCCGAAAGCATCGAGGCGCAGCCGGGCAAGTACGGGCAGTTGCTGGGCACCCTGACCGGCAACGACGAACAGGCGGGCTACCAGATGCTGCACCAGATGGTTGCGTTGCTGCCGCCCAGCGACGACTTCATCGACCTGGTGGCCTTTTCCGGGGTCAAGACCACCCCGGCCTCGCAACTGCGCGAGCAGGGCATGCGCCGCGCCCTGGCCGATTTCCCGCGGGTGCGTTTGCGCCAGGTGGTGTACGGCGGTTGGAGCCGGCAACGCGCCTTCGAACAGGCCCAGCAGCTGCTGCAGCGTTACCCGCAAACCAAACTGGTGTGGTCGGCCAATGACGAAATGGCCTTCGGCGCCATGCAGGCCTTTGAGGCCGCCGGGCGCAAGCCGGGGCGCGACGTGGTGTTCAGCGCGGTCAACAGCTCGCCCGAAGCGCTGCGCGCACGTATCGACGGGCGCCTGGGCGTGCTGATGGGCGGGCATTTCAGTTTGGGTGGCTGGGCCATGGTGATGCTGCATGATGACGCCCAGGGCCTGGCGATGAACCGCGACGGGCGCGACGAGCACAGCTTGCCGGTGTTGCAGTCGATCGACCCGGCCAAGGCCAGGCGCTGGCTCAAGCTGCTGGAAAAGGACGATTACGGCGTCGATTTCCAGCATTACAGTGCCCAAGGGCGGCCTTCGAGCTACCAGTATCCTTTTCTTGCGTCACCCGTCGACTATTGAAAGACCCTGCTTGAGCAAAGGGCATGGCTCGTCTTAACTGCTGGTGGTGAAGTGCATTCCCATAAACACTACAAGAGGCAATGCAATGGGAAACTCTACCAAGGTCCGCAAAGCTGACAGCAGCGTCGATGCCTGGGCGATTCTCTGCTTGATCGTCCTGGTGGTGGTCACTGCCGTGTATTGGGTCAGCCACCAGTAGCACCTTGTTTTCAGACCGTGATGCCACCTGAGCCGCCCGCGGAAGGGATTTCCGCGGGCGGGTTGCGTTCTAGCGGGCGGTGAGGTGCAGGGCCAGCTGCACCAGGCCGATCAGCACTGCGATGAATACCAGGGTGAATAACGTACCCAATGCGATGAAATGGCTGGCCTTGCCGTGGGTGAAGTCGCGCGCGCGGTTCTTGCCGCTCTGCACGCCGAAGGCGGCGGCGAGGATGCTGTGCAGCATTTGCCAGAAGGTTGGGGGCTTGCCTTGGCTGGAATCGTCCATGGGGGCTCCTGGGGAATCGGAGGCAATCAGGGACAGTGTAGGTGAATGTACCGGACCTATCGCCGGCAAGCCGGCTCACACAAGTAGCGCAGCGCACTCAAGGCCTGCGCTGTCCCTGTGGGAGCCGGCTTGCCGGCGATGGGGGCCCAAACAGTCTTAGCTGTCGTACCCAAGGTTAGGCGCCAGCCAGCGCTCGCTGACGCTCACATCCTGCCCTTTGCGCGCGCTGTAGCTGTCGATCTGGTCCTTGTCCACCTTGCCCACGGCAAAGTACTGCGCCTGCGGGTGGGCAAAGTACCAGCCGCTGACCGCTGCCGCCGGGAACATCGCAAAATGCTCGGTGAGGAACACGCCGCTTGGCCCGGTCTCGCCAATCGCGCTGCCGTCGAGCAGGCGGAACAGCGTTTCCTTCTCGGTGTGGTCCGGGCAGGCCGGGTAGCCAGGGGCAGGGCGGATGCCGCTGTACTGCTCCTTGATCAGCGCCTCGTTGTCCAGATGCTCGTCGCGGGCATAACCCCAGTGCTCCTTGCGCACCTGTTCGTGCAGCCATTCGGCGCAGGCTTCGGCCAGGCGGTCGGCCAGGGCCTTGACCATGATCGAGCTGTAGTCGTCGCCCTTGTCCTGGTAGGCCTTGGCCACTTCCTCGGCGCCGATGCCGGCGGTGGTGATGAAGCCGCCGACATAGTCGGTCACGCCGCTGCCCTTGGGCGCGACGAAGTCGGCCAGGGACAGGTTCGGCTTGCCATCGGGCTTGATGGTCTGCTGGCGCAGGTGGTGCAGGGTGGCCAGTGGCTGGCCATCGTCGCCGTACACTTCGATGTCGTCGTCGGCCACCTGGTTGGCCGGCCAGAAGCCGAACACCGCACGGGCACTGATCAGCTTCTCGTCGATCAGCTTGTCGAGCATCTCGCGGGCGTCCTGGTACAGCGCGGTGGCTGCCTCGCCGACCACTTCGTCGGTGAGGATGCGCGGGAACTTGCCGGCCAGGTCCCAGGAGATGAAGAACGGGGTCCAGTCGATGTATTCGGCCAGGGTGCGCAGGTCGATGTTCTCCAGCACCTTGACGCCGGTGAAGGAGGGCACCGCCGGCTGGTAGCCGGCCCAGTCGTATTGCGGCTTGGTCGCCACCGCCTGGGCATAGCTCAGGCGCTCGGTGCGGGCGCTGCGGTTGGCGGTGCGCTCACGCACTTCGACGTAGTCCTGGCGGGTCTTCTCGACGAAGCCCGGCTTGAGTTCCTTGGACAGCAGCTGCGTCGCGACGCCCACCGCGCGCGAGGCGTCGGTGACGTAGATGACCGCATCGTTGCTGTACTTGGGCTCGATCTTGACTGCGGTGTGCGCCTTGGAGGTGGTGGCGCCGCCGATCATCAGCGGCAGGTTGAAGCCCTGGCGCTGCATTTCGCGGGCGACGTGGACCATCTCGTCCAACGACGGGGTGATCAGGCCCGACAGGCCGATGATGTCGCACTTCTCGTCGCGGGCGGTCTGCAGGATCTTCTCGGCCGGCACCATCACGCCGAGGTCGACGATGTCGTAACCGTTGCAGCCCAGCACCACGCCGACGATGTTCTTGCCGATGTCGTGCACGTCGCCCTTGACCGTGGCCATGAGGATCTTGCCCTTGGCTTCGGGCTTGTCGCCTTTTTCGGCTTCGATGAACGGAATCAGGTGGGCCACCGCCTGCTTCATCACGCGGGCGGATTTCACCACCTGCGGCAGGAACATCTTGCCCGCACCGAACAGGTCGCCCACCACGTTCATGCCGCTCATCAGCGGGCCTTCGATGACCTCGATGGGGCGCGCGCACTGCTGGCGGCACTCTTCGGTGTCCTCGACGATGTGCGCGGTGATGCCCTTGACCAGCGCGTGCTCCAGGCGCTTGCCGACCGGCAGCGAACGCCAGGCTTCGTTTTCCACTTCCTTGGTGGCGCCGCCGCCTCTGTAGTTGTCGGCGATGGCCAGCAGCGCGTCGGTGCCTTCCGGGGTGCGGTTGAGCACCACGTCCTCGACCTTCTCGCGCAGCTCGGCGGGGATCTCGTCGTAGATCTCCAGCTGGCCGGCGTTGACGATACCCATGGTCAGGCCGTTGCGGATGGCGTGGTAGAGGAACACCGAGTGGATCGCCTCACGCACCGGGTTGTTGCCGCGGAACGAGAACGACACGTTGGACACGCCGCCCGAGCTCAGGGCATGGGGCAGGTGGTCGCGGATGTAGGCGCAGGCCTCGATGAAGTCGACGGCGTAGTTGTTGTGCTCTTCGATGCCGGTGGCGACGGCGAAGATGTTCGGGTCGAAGATGATGTCTTCCGGCGGGAAGCCCACTTCGTTGACCAGGATGTCGTAGCTGCGCTGGCAGATTTCCTTCTTGCGCGCGGCAGTGTCGGCCTGGCCGACCTCGTCGAAGGCCATCACCACCACGGCGGCGCCATAGCGCTTGCACAGGCGGGCGTGGTGCTTGAACTGCTCGACGCCTTCTTTCATGGAAATCGAGTTGACGATGCCCTTGCCCTGGATGCACTTGAGGCCCGCCTCGATCACTTCCCACTTGGAGGAGTCGATCATGATCGGCACGCGGGAGATGTCCGGTTCGCCGGCGATCATGTTGAGGAAGCGGACCATGGCGGCCTGGGAGTCGAGCATCCCTTCGTCCATGTTGATGTCGATCACCTGGGCGCCGGCCTCGACCTGCTGCAGGGCGACTTCCAGAGCCTCGGTGTAGTTCTCTTCGCGGATCAGCCGGGCGAACTTGGCGGAGCCGGTGATGTTGGTGCGCTCACCGACGTTGACGAACAACGACTGGCGATCGATGGTGAACGGCTCCAGGCCCGACAGGCGGCAGGCCTTGGGGATTTCCGGGATCTCGCGCGGCTTGTACTTGGCGACCGCTTCGGCAATGGCCTGGATGTGGCCCGGGGTGGTGCCGCAGCAGCCGCCGATGATGTTGAGGAAGCCACTGGCGGCGAATTCTTCGACCACTGCGGCCATCTCGGCCGGGGTTTCGTCGTATTCGCCGAAGGCGTTGGGCAGGCCGGCGTTGGGGTGGGCCGAGACGTGGGTGTCGGCCTTGGTCGACAGCTCTTCCAGGTACGGGCGCAGGTCCTTGGCGCCCAGGGCGCAGTTGAGGCCCACGGAAATCGGCTTGGCGTGGCGCACCGAGTTCCAGAACGCTTCGGTGGTCTGGCCCGACAGGGTGCGCCCGGAGGCGTCGGTGATGGTGCCGGAGATCATGATCGGCAGTTCGACGCCGTCGTCCTCGAACACCTGCTGCACGGCGAAGATCGCGGCCTTGGCGTTGAGGGTGTCGAAGATGGTCTCGATCAGGATCAGGTCGGCGCCGCCCTCGATCAGGCCGCGGGTGGCTTCGATGTAGTTGGTCACCAGCTCATCGAAGGTGACGTTGCGATAGCCCGGGTCGTTGACGTCCGGGGAGATCGAGCAAGTGCGGCTGGTCGGGCCGAGCACGCCGGCGACGAAGCGCGGCTTGTCGGGCGTTTCCAGGGTCTTGGCATCGGCCACCTGGCGGGCGACGCGCGCGCCCTCGACGTTCAGCTCGTAGACCAGCGATTCCATGCCGTAGTCGGCCTGGGAAATCTGCGTGGCGTTGAAGGTGTTGGTTTCGAGGATATCGGCGCCGGCATCGAGGTAGGCTTTCTCGATCGCGGCGATCACATCCGGGCGGCTGAGCAGCAGCAGGTCGTTGTTGCCCTTGACGTCGCTTGGCCAATCGGCGAAACGCGTGCCACGATAGTCGTGTTCCTCGAGGCGATAGCTTTGGATCATAGTACCCATGCCGCCGTCGAGGATCAGGATGCGCTCTTTGAGTGCGTGCTGGAGTGCTTGGAGACGAGCGCTGCGGTCGGACATAGGAACTACCTGGTCGGGCAAATATCAGAAGGTGCGGAATCATAACAAAGCTGCGCGGTTTTTAGGCGCATCGGCCATTTGCATGAATTCTGTTCATGTTCAGGCGCAAGCACCCAGGACGACCAGGCATATCGTGATAGCTTTCAAGAACCAGGACTTACGGCACATGGTGCATCGCCTTATGGTTGCCGCTTTCGCCTTGCTGACCAGCAGCATGGCGTTCGCGCAGCCCCCCCAATCGAGCCCGGCAATTTCCTACACCCGGGATATCCAGCCGATCTTCACCGAGAAGTGCGTGGCCTGCCACGCGTGCAACGACGCCGCCTGCCAGCTCAAGCTGGAAAGCCCCGAAGGGGCGGTACGCGGCGCCACCAAGGTACCGGTGTACCAAGGTGACCGGAGCAAGGCGGTGCCCACCACGCGGCTGTTCTACGACGCCCACAGCGAACAGGAGTGGCGCAAGAAAGGCTTCTATTCGGTGCTCGACAACCTGGGCAGCCAGGCCGCGCTGATGGCGCGCATGCTCGAGCTGGGGCACAAGACGCCCATCACCCCCAATGCCAAGCTGCCCGATGACATCGTCCTGGGCCTGAACCGCACCAACATGTGCCCGTTGCCCCACGAGTTCGACGCCTACGCCGGCGCCCACCCACAAGAGGGCATGCCGCTGGCCGTGACCGGCCTGACCGACAAGGAATACGACACCATGCGCCGCTGGCTGGCCGCCGGTGCCCCGGTGGAGTACCAGCCGATCAAGCCCAGCGACGCCGAAGCCCGGCAGATTGCCGACTGGGAAGAGCTGCTCAACCGCCCGGGCTCGACCGAAGCCCTGGTCGGCCGCTGGTTGTACGAGCACCTGTTCCTGGCGCACATCTACTTCGTCGGCGGCGAGCAGGGCCACTTCTTCCAGTGGGTGCGCTCGCGCACGCCAAGCGGCCAGCCGGTCGACCTGATCGCCACGCGGCGCCCCAACGACCCGCCCGGCACCGATTTCTACTATCGGTTGATTCCGGTGCAGGGCGTGATCGTGCACAAGACCCACATCACCTACCCCATGGGGCCGCAGAAGCTCAAGCGGGTGAAGCAGCTGTTCTATGCCGGCGACTGGCATGCCACGGCACTCCCGGGCTATGGCCCGCGCCACCGGGCCAACCCGTTCGAGACCTTCGAGGCGATCCCGGCGGTGGCGCGTTACCAGTTCATGCTCGACAACGCCGAGTATTTCGTGCGCACCTTCATCCGCGGCCCGGTGTGCCGCGGGCAGATCGCCACCGACGTGATCCGCGACAACTTCTGGGCGCTGTTCCAGGAGCCGGCCCACGACCGCTACATCACCGACGCCAAGTACCGGGGCGAGGCCACGCCGCTGCTGGCGATGCCAGGCCAGATCGACGACGTGGGCAGCGTACTGTCGCTGTGGCACGCCTACCGCGACAAACGCAACGACTATGAAAAGCTGCGCCGCGAAGCCTACGCCGAAATGCCGGCACCGGGCTGGGCCACGCTGTGGGCCGGCAACGACAATGCCTTGCTGAGCATCTTCCGCCACTTCGACAGCGCCTCGGTGACCAAGGGCCTGATCGGCGACGTGCCGCTGACCGTGTGGCTGTTCGACTACCCACTGTTCGAGCGCACCTATTACCAGCTGGCGGTCAACTTCGATGTGTTCGGCAACGTCTCGCACCAGTTGCAGACGCGCTTGTACTTCGACCTGATCCGCAACGGCGCCGAGGTCAACTTCCTGCGCCTGATGCCGGCCGGCCAGCGCGGGGCGATCCTCAGCAACTGGTACCAGAACAGCGGCAAGGTGAAGATGTGGCTCGACTACGAAGACATCGACACCGACACCCCGACCGGCATCGCGCTCGACCCGCGCGACCCCAAGCGCGACTTCGGCCTCAAGCTGCTGCAGCGCACCGGCAGCCTCAATGCCGCGCCTGACCCGATCAACCGCTGCCAGGGCGCCTACTGCTCGCGGCCGCAGGTCAGCGAAGAGTTCCGCAATGCCGAGCAGTCGCTCAGCCGCCTGGTGTCGCGCCCGGCCGCGGGCCTGAAGGTGATCAACCAGCTGCCCGAGGCGACCATGCTGCGCATCGAAGGCGAGGGCGGCCAGCGCCAGGTCTACAGCCTGTTGCGCAACCGCGCGCACAGCAACGTGGCGTTCCTGCTCGGCGAAGCCTCGCGCTACCAGCCGGGGCTGGATACCTTGACCCTGTACCCGGGGGTGCTCAGCAGCTACCCGAACTTCATCTTCAACATCCCGACCAAGGATGTGCCGGAGTTCGTCGAAGACATGGAGTACGCCCGCGATGATGCTGCCAAGTTCGAGCGCATCGTCATGCGCTGGGGCGTGCGCCGCAGCCATCCAGAGTTCTGGCGCTACTTCCACGACCTCAACAGCTACATCAAGGAAACCACCCCGGTCGAGGCGGGTGTGCTGGACATGAACCGCTACGAGAACCTCTGATCGGGTTGGCTGACCTTTCCGAAGGCCCTGCGGTCGGAAACGGTGGGTGGCCCAATCGCCGGCAAGCCGGCTCCCACAAGGATCGATGCTGCACCTGAGCTTTGTGGGAGCCGGCTTGCCGGCGAACGAGCGCGACGCGCTCGCCGGGCCTCAATGCACCGGCAATCGCAGGGTATTTCATGCTGTATTCGCTTCAGGCACTGCGGGCGTTCGCCGCCTGGGTGGTGGTTTGCCACCACTTCATGCAGATCTTCTTCGACTTCCACGCCACCGGCCCCATCGGCCAGTTGCTCACCGACCGCGGCGCGGTGGGCGTCGACATCTTCTTCGTCATCAGCGGGCTGGTGATCTACCTCTCGACCCGTGACAAGGCCATCGAACCGCGTCAGTTCCTGCTCAACCGAGCCCTGCGTATCGTCCCTGCCTACTGGTTCTACACCGCGCTGATGGCGGCGCTGCTGTTGGCCTTCAGCCAGTGGATGCCGCATCAGGAATTCGCCTGGCACCACCTGTTGCTGTCGCTGCTGTTCATCCCGGCGGAAAACCCCGGTGGCTATGGCCTGTACCCGACCCTGAACGTGGGCTGGACGCTGAATTTCGAGATGTTCTTCTACCTGCTGTTCGGCCTGGCGTTCCTGGTTCGCCAGCGCCATCACCTGCTGCTGGTGACGTTCGCCTTGCTGCTGGTCAGCGAAGTGCTGGGCCGCCTGGGCGTGCTCAGCCGCTTCTACAACAACGACATCATCTACGAGTTCCTGCTCGGCATCGGCCTGGGTGTGCTGTATCGCCGTGGCCTGATCCGCGAGGGTGTGTGGCTGCCGTTGGCGATACTGGGCCTGGCGGGCTACGCGCTGTATCACCTCGACGCTTCCCAGCGCCTGCTGCACTGGGGCTTGCCCAGCGCGCTGGTGGTGCTGGCGTTCGTCGCCCTGGAGCCGTACTTCCAGGGCAACCGGGTGCTCAAGGCGCTGGGCGACTGCTCGTACTCGGTGTACCTGGTGCACGTGCTGGTGCTGTATGCCGGCTGGTTCGCCAGCCAGCGCCTGCACCTGAACCCCTACCTGGTGTTCGCCCTGTGCGTGCCGTCCATTGGACTAATGTCGTGGTTCAGCTACCAATGGCTGGAACGTGGCCTGTACCGCCGAATGCAGGCCTGGCTGGCGGCGCCACGGGGCCAGAGCCCGGCATTGGCGCTATCCCGAGTCAAATACTAGGACTTTGTTCAAGGGCCAGGTTGGCGTACACTTGGCCGCAAGTCTGTGAGGAACTTCCATGAGCGCTATAACCATTACCGACGCCGCCCATGATTACCTGGCCGATCTGCTTTCCAAGCAGAACACGCCTGGCATCGGCATTCGCATTTTCATCACCCAGCCGGGCACCCAGTACGCCGAAACCTGCATCGCCTACTGCAAGCCGGGCGAAGAGAAGCCCGACGACGAGCCGGTGGGCCTGAAGAGCTTCACCGCCTACCTCGACGCGGTCAGCCTGCCGTTCCTGGAAGACGCACTGGTCGACTACGCCACCGACCGCATGGGTGGCCAGCTGACCATCAAGGCGCCTAACGCCAAGGTGCCGATGGTCAACGAAGACAGCCCGATCAACGAGCGCATCAACTACTACCTGCAGACCGAGATCAACCCGGGCCTGGCCAGCCACGGCGGCCAGGTGAGCCTGGTCGACGTGGTCGACGATGGCATCGCGGTGCTGCAGTTCGGTGGCGGTTGCCAGGGCTGCGGCCAGGCCGACGTGACCTTGAAGGAAGGCATCGAGCGCACCCTGCTCGAGCGCATTCCGGAGCTCAAGGGCGTGCGTGACGTGACCGACCACACCCAGAAAGAAAACGCCTACTACTGATAGGGTTTTTGTGGGTCTCTAGCAACAAACTGTTACGGTTTCAACCCCTGCGACAACAGGCCGCAGCCCGTGTTTAAAGGGCTGCGGGCCATCTTGGCCTTGGTCGGGTAGAAGCCCTCGGGGCGTCATGCAAGAATGCCCCGGTTTTTCGGCCGGCCCGCTTCTGGGGCGGGCACCTTCCCTGTAAAGGATGGTTTCATGAATGATCTGTTGACCCGGCGCGCCGTAGTCGCCGGGATGGGCGTTCTCGGGCTCGGCCTGCTGGCCGGCTGCAGCCCGGCCCGGGGGCTTGATTTCAAGTACGGCAAGAACATGAGCAACGAGATCCTCGGGCGCAAGTTCCGCCTCAAGGACCCCCAGGGCAACGAACGCACCCTGTCGAGCTTCTACGGCAGCATGCCGATGATCTTCTTCGGTTTCACCCAGTGCCCGGCGGTGTGCCCGACGACCCTGGCGCGCGCGGCGCAAATCCGCAAGCTGCTCAGGGGCCGCGACCGCGACCTGTTCCAGGTGGTGTTCATCACCCTGGACCCGGAGCGCGACACCCCCGAAGTGCTCGATGCCTACGTCAAGGCCTTCGACCCGACGTTCACCGCGCTCACCGGTACCCCCGAGGAAATCGCCGCGGTGGCCAAGGAGTTCAAGGTCTTCTACGAGAAGGTGCCTGCCGGTGACACCTACACCATTTCCCATTCGTCCACCAGCTACGTCTACGACACGCGTGGCACCCTGCGCTTGAGCCTGGGCCATTCCCTGAACGCCCAGGAATGTGCCGAAGACCTGCGTACCCTGATGGAGATCTGCTGAATGTCGATGCAACCAATCAAGCGCGGCCTGGCCGTGCTGGCACTGATGGGTCTGGCCCTGCCGGCCCTGGCCGAAACCACCGTGAGCGATGCCTGGGTGCGTGCCAGCGTGCCACACCAGCAGTCCACCGGTGCCTTCATGACCCTCACCGCCAGCAGCGACAGCAAGCTGGTGGGCGTGGCTTCGCCCGTGGCCAAGACCGTGCAGGTGCACGAGATGACCATGAACGGTGACGTGATGGGCATGAAGGAAGTGAAGGCCGTCGAGCTGCCGGCGGGCAAGCCGGTGAGCCTGGACCCCAACGGCTACCACGTGATGCTGATGGGCCTTAACCAGCAGGTGAAGGAAGGCGAGAAAGTGCCACTGACCCTGACCATCGAAGATGCCAAGGGCGGGAAGGAAACGTTGAACGTGCAGGCAGAAGTGAAGGCCCTGACCGCCGAGGCCGGCGGGCATGACCACATGCACATGAAGCACTGATTCAACTGATGCACCGGGGGCCGCGCAATGCGGCCCCTGTTCGTTCAGCTACGAAAGCGTGGCAAAGGCCTGTCGAGCGTCAACGACGTCAAGGTCTTTCGCACCTGGGCCTCGTCGGCCTCCAAGGCCTTGAGGCTTGCGCGGATCTTGCCAGCGGCGGGCACATCGCCCTGCCGGTCGATCCAGTCGGCAATCTCCTTGCAGGCACTGCTCAGGCAGGCTTGGCGCTGGTTCATCAGCGACAGCAGGGTGGTGAGCTCTCTTTCGGACATGGCGGGATCCTCCGTTCAGCCCTGTGAGTGTAGCAGAGGATTGGCCGGGCTCTGCTGGCTTTGCCAGGACGCATTTAAGGCGCGCTTCCAAGGCGCAGAAACAACTCGTTACTTATAAACAGTATGTTTAAAGTTACTGCCATTGCGTTGTCTTCGGGTGATGCTCGGCATCTGAAGTTAAATGGTTGTAGCGCCTGGTAGAGCGGTCTGGCAGTCGAAGTATAGAAGAGAATTGTACGTAGGAATATTCCTACGCACTGACCTGCGCCTCCAGCCAGTATCTGGGTTTTTAGAGTTTGGGCATTGAGCGAAACCTGAAAATGGTCCTAGATTGATATTGCCCGCACCAACCAAGGGCGATTTCAATAATCTGAAAGGAGTTCTCTTATGAAATCTGCAATCGAACTGTTCCGCACCGATGTAACGGGCGTTACTACCCAAGGTGTGTGCATGTGGTAAGCAAGGGGGCGGCCTAGTGCCGCCCCTCTCTACCTCTTGAAAGGAGCATGGTTTATGGATGATCGTGGCTACCACACCATTTGGGATATAACCGGTGCCAGCGCAAAGTTGCTGACCAACGATAAGACATTGCATCGCTTTTTTCTAACTGTATTGCAGGCGTCCGGGTTCACCGTCATCAGCGATATGCTCCACAAGTTTTCTTCAGGCGGGGAGGGTGTGACGGGGATCTTTCTATTGTCGGAGTCGCACCTTTCCTACCATACCTACCCCGAGCGTGGGTATATCAGTATCGATGTCTATACCTGCGGCAAAGGCAACCACTCGATCAATGAACGGATTGCAGCGTTTTTTGGTGAGGACGTCCAGGTCAACAGGAGGACGCTGTTGCGCGGCAGTGTGGTGACTGGCTTGTCGGGGGGGCGATATGCGACTGCTCGATAAAGGCCTGGTAAAGTTCGATTATCAATTTCCGCTCTATAACTTCTTCTTCCCGGCTCAGACGCACAACTGCTATGCGCCCGACACAAGCCAATTTTCAGAAATCATGGCCGGCGCCAATCAATCGGCACGTTCGCGTGCGTTGTATTTTCATGTGCCCTTTTGCGAAGCCATTTGTTCGTTCTGCCCTTTCACGCGGGGGCTGTACAAGAGTGCCGACGACATTGACCGATATACGCAGGCGCTGATCCGGGAGATCGAATACAAGGCGCAGATGATCGATTTGAAAGCGGTGCCAGTCAGGGCAATATTTTTTGGTGGCGGCACCCCTTCACTGTTGTCGCCGCGAAATATCCAGGACATTGGCGAGGCATTGCATCGTCACTTCGATATGAGCGAAGTGAAGGAGTTTTCATTCGAATTCAATGTCACCAGTGTCACCGAAATGCGTGCGCGGGCGCTGGCCGATATCGGGGTGACCCATGCGCGCTTTGGGCTGCAAACGGTAGACAGCGAATGGCGCCAGCTATTTAACCTCGACCCCGACATTGGCAAGATCGAGCGTGCCGTTGAACAGTTGCGCGCCCATTTCGGCCATGTGCTGTGTGACATTCTCTACGGCATGAACGGCAGCAACGAACAACAGACACTCGCCGACATCGACAAGGCTGTCGCCATGGGTGTCAGCAATGTCGATATCTACCCCATCAACAATGCCGCCACCTCCGTCAAGTTGCACAAGCAGATCAGGGCACGCTCCACGGAGGTAATGCCCGCCATGCGCAAGCTCAACATGAAGTTCATGCTCGATGAGCACCTGCGCCAGTATGGTTATGTGCCGTACAACGGCCATGGCTATGTGCACAGGCCCGCACAGTCCGGTGAACTGTTCAGCGATGATTACGCGTTCATCTACCACGAACATGTCTACGGCTATGCCGATCACGACCTATTGGGCTTTGGTGTGGGCGCTATCTCGTCGGTGGCAGGGCACGTCATTACCAACGTTTCCCTGCGCGAAAAATATACCCAACGCATGACGGCAGGCGAGCACCTGTGCCAGGTCAGCCGGCACGACCCGGTGCTGGATGTGGTCAAGCCGCTTGTGCTGCGCCTGGCCTACCACGGTTCGGTCGACATGCGGCTGGTCGAGCTGGGCCGTGTGCCCAAGGCGCTGATGCAGCGGCTCGATGCATTGGTCCAGTCCGGCCTGGTGGTGGAGGACAACCATTACTACCGGCTGACCCGGCTTGGTTGGCTTTGGTACAGCAACATCATGTTCTACCTGATGCCTGCAAGTGAGCAGGACATTCTCCGAAAGCTGGTGTTCGAACGGCTCGATGTCCCTGGGCGGGACATCACGGAACATGAATTGATTTATGCCGCTGGCTGAGGAAAGCATTAAATATGCAGGCGTTGAGTCTTAACAGCGGCGCGCGTTCCCTGACGTTGGGCTACTGCTTTTCCAAATGTGGCGAGTTTGCCTTCGAAGCGGCCTTTGCCGTGGCAATCGTGTCCATGACCGATGCGGATCTGCTGTTGATTGGCATTGCCTATTTTTTCCGCTACTTGCCGAGCATGGTTTTTTCGCCCTTGGGGGGGTGGCTTGCGGATAACGCCGACAAGAAACGCACACTGTTTCTGGTAGAGGCCGCCAAAGGCATCCTGGCACTTGCCTTCTTCATGGCGTTCAGCCTGTTCGCGCCAGTATTGCCCGTGTTGGTTGGCCTGGCGATGGTCATGACCGCGCTCGAGTGTTTGTATGTGCCGACGTTTCGCGCGTACTTTCCCGACCTTGTCGAAAAGGACCAGTTGGCCTCGGTCAACAGCGGAATCCAGGTGATCGAAGATGCTGCCTCGATTATCGGCCCGCTGGTTTTCTCGATGTGCGTGTTGCTGCTGTCTCGCGATGCAACGTTCCTGTTCTTTGCCATATGCCTGGTGTTGTCGGCCATTTCCATCGCAACGTTGGGGCCTGCCAGGCAAGGCGCCCGGCAGGCATTCGAAGGCCGCGCCATCATCCGCGATGCGGCGCGCAGTGTTGGCCAGCTCAGGGCCAGCAATGCGCCGTTGTTTGCTGTCATCGGCTGCACCACGCTCTGTGCGATGTTCGCGACGTCGGTGATTCGCTTCATTCTTCCGGCTTCGGTGCTGGAGCACTTTGCCTCTGAAGCGGCGGTCGGTTACGTGTTCTCGCTGTTGGCGGCAGGCACCGTGTTGGGTGGCGTGCTCTACACACGCTTCAACCCGCGTACAACTGCGCGCCTGGTGCTGCGTTACTGGGTGCTGTACGGCGCACTGTTCTTTGCGGCTGCAGTGGCGCTGCAATTCAACAGCTGGCTGTTTCTGCTGGTGCTGTTTCTGGTCGGCTTCATTGGTGCATTCGTCGATATCGCCATCGTCACCAACATCCAATGCTTGTCGAGCGAGCATGAAGTTGGCCGCAACTTTTCCCTCTATTACTTCACGGCCGTCATTGGGGACGCCGTTTCAGGGTTGGTTGCCAGCCTGGTCTTCGTGCTTGCGGGCCCGGCAACGTTCATCTGGATGACGCTCATGCTGTTCATCGCGCCCGTGCGCTGGAACCTCAAAGGAACTGCCCATGACACCGACCATCCTCTATAGCGCGGGGCTGCCCATGGCTGCATGGGAGGGCATGCAGGCGAGCGTTTTCAATTCGTCAGCCAACCTCGCGCTCGCTTCCGTTTTGCTATTGAAGCCTGAAGATGCGCTGCAACCCGCAGTGCGTGAGGCGGTGGAGCGTTGGGGCCTGCCGCTGTTTATCGCCGCGGAACATCGGCATAGCCCGCTAGAGGCAGGCGATGAGCAGCGAGTGGACATACCCTTGTCGGCACACGACAGGGCTCGGTTGATGGCTGCCGCGCTCGCTTTCGAACACCAGGCGCTGCCCCCTTTCACGCGCACGGTTGCGTCTTTCGTTGGCAAGCGCCGGCCTACCTTCGCCTGCCCTGGGCACCAAGTTGGCGCGTGTTTGCAGCAGCATCCTGCCGGGGCCCGTTTCATGAGCTTGCTGGGGCAGGGCGTGTTCCAGGTGGATGTGCCCCATGCCGCGCCCGAGCTGGGTGATGTGCTGAGCCATGAAGGCCCGGTGCTGGAGGCGGAGCAACTGGCCGCAAGGGTGTTTGGCGCCGACGAGACGTGGTTCGTGCTCAATGGCACGTCCACCGCCAACAAGGTGGTTGCCAGCGCGCTGCTGGCGGCCGGCGACCTGGTTTTGCTGGATCGCAACAGCCACAAGTCGGTGTTTCTTGGCGCCTTGGTGCAGTGCGGCGCCTTGCCGGTGTACCTGGATAATGTGCGCGATGAGCGTGGGTTGCTGGGCGGCTATCGCGTCGGTGCCCTGGATGAAGCCCATCTGCGCAGCTGGGCGGGGCAGGTCTGTGAGCGCCGGGCGCGCGAGCCCAGGCCCTTTCGCCTGGCGGTGATCCAGCAGGCAACGTGCGATGGGGTGGTGGTCGATGTGTCAGCCTTGTTGGCGCGCATCGGCCATTTGTGTGATTACGTGCTGTTCGATGGCGCCTGGGCCGGGTATGAGCCTTTCGTGCCGGCGCTGGCCGGGTTATCGCCGCTGAACGTGCAACTGACGGACGCCTCGCCTGGCATTGTCGTGACCCAGTCGGTGCACAAGCAGATGTCCGGGCTCTCGCAAACCTCACAGATTCACAAGAAGGACCGGCATATCAGCCACCTGCGCCGCTACTGCAGCTGGCCAGTGTTCAACGCCGCCTTCATGCAGCACGCCTCGACCAGCCCTTCTTATCCGCTGTTCATGTCGCTGGAAGTGAATGCGGCCATGCTCGCCGAGGGTGAAGGCGAGCGCCACTGGCGCCAGGCGTTGGCGGCTGCGCAGTGGTTGCGCGAGCAGGTGGCGCGCCGCTGTCGCTTGATCCGGCCGCTGATGCCGACCGTCTCGAATGCCTCGAGCCAATACCAGCCACAAGGTGCCTTGGCGATCGAGCCTGGCCTGCACCATGTCGACCCGTGCAAAGTCATTTTCCTCACCCGCGGGCCGCTGGATATCCCGGCCTGCCTGCTCACCCGCTACCTGCAGGACTGCGAGTTCACGCCGGAAAAAACCGACTTCTACACCTTCACCCTGCTGATGACGCCCTCCAGTGACAGCGCCGCCTTGAGCCGGCTGGTGGACGCGCTCGAAGCGTTCGAAGCGCATTGGCACACGGGTACTGCGGCGCTGCAGGTGCTGCCTTCGTTGCGTGGAGCTGCAGCTACTTACGAGGGGCTGTCCATTGCTGAGCTGGGCGAGCGCATCAATGCGCTTTATCGCACGCATCAGGTCGAGCAGCGGCAAAGCGAGATTTTCAGCGCAATCGGGGCGGCGCAGTGCGATCGCTCGCCTTACCAGGCCAACCAGCAGTTCGTGCGTGGCGAGGCCCGCTTGCGCTGTGTGAAGGAGGTGCTGGGCCAAGTGGCGGCCGAGGGGGTGATCCCGTATCCACCTGGGATCATGTGCATCGCCCCCGGCGAGCGCTGGACGGCTGCGTTGGTCGACTACCTGCAAGCCGTCGAGGCGTTGGCCGCGCAGTACTGCGAGTTCGCCCCGCATATCCAGGGTGTCCATGAAGTGCGCAATGCCGATGGCTCTGCCTCGTTGGGGGTATTCGTGCTTGACTGAACACCCTCAGCGGCCTGGCGGTGCGCGCAAGTTCATTCACGTCGACATGGACTCCTATTTCGTCGCCGTCGAGCTCCTGGATGCGCCCTGGTTGCGCGATCGGCCGGTCGCTGTGGGCGGCACGGCGCTGGAGCGGGGCGTGATCAGTACCTCCAACTACATTGCCAGGGCGTTTGGCGTCAGAAGCGGCATGGCAACCGCCACCGCGCAGCGCCTGTGCCCGGACCTGGTGCTGTTGCCTGTGCGCTTCGAGCGTTACGAGGCAGTCACTGGCAGGCTGGAGGAGATTTTCCGGCGCTTCACGCCGAGCGTGGAGTTTCTCTCGCTGGATGAGGCCACGCTGGATGTCACAGGGCAGCCGCACTGCAACGGTTCGGCAACGCACATGGCCAGCCGCATCCGGGCAACCATCGAGCGGGAGCTGCAGTTGACGGCTTCGGCGGGCATCGCACCTTTGAAGTACCTGGCGAAGATGGCCTCTGAAGTGAACAAGCCCAATGGCCAGTTCGTGGTTGCACCGGATCAGGTGCAGGCCTTTCTTGCGAACCTGGACATTCGCAAGATCCCCGGGGTGGGGCCCAAGACCTGGGCTGTGCTGCAGGCCATGGGGTGCGTCAAATGCGCTGATGTCACCGAGCAGATGATCCCTGCGCTGCTGCGCCAGCTCGGGGCGCATGGTTTCTATGTGTGGGAGCGGTGCCGCGGGCAGGAGGGTTACGAAGGCAAGGCGGGCGGTGTGCAGTCACTGGGCGTCGAGCATACCTTGCCCAGCGACTGCCATGACTTTGCGCGCTGCGCCAGCGAACTGGATGGACTGCTGGCGGCCCTGGCGCTGCGCATGGAGGCGCTTGGCGATGCGCCGCCGATTGTCAGGAACCAGGTCAAACTGAAGTTCGCCGATTTCACCATGGCCAGTGCCGAGGCGGGCGCCCTGGCATTGGAGCCGCAGGTGGTGCATGGCCTGTGCCGCATGCTTTGGAATACCAAGCGGCAGGGGCGAGCCGTGCGCCTGGTCGGTATTGCCGTCAAGATCCGCAGAAGCCTGCCGGACCCGTTGCAACTTGAGTTGGGATTGTGAGCAGCCGGGCAGGCAATGCTGCGTCGACGCATGCTTTGCGATAGGCCCCCGGTGTCACCCCGTAGGCCTGCTTGAACTGCCGGCTCAAATGGCTCTGGTCGGCAAACCCTAGCGCGAACGCCACCTCAGAGGCAGCCTGGCCCCTTTTCAACAGATCACGGGCGTGGGTGAGGCGGCGCTGTTTCAACCAGGCGTGCGGCGGCAACCCGGTGGCCTGGCGGAACACGCGGGCAAAATGGAAGGGCGACAAGTTGACCGCCGCCGCCAATGCTTCCAGCGAAGGTGGGTCGGCCAGTTGGCTTTCCAGCAGCTCGCGGGCGCGGGCCACGGCCACGGGCTCGTTGCCGGGGGCCGTGGGTTCGGGGCAATGGCCGTGGCGCTGCACCAGCGCCAGCACCGCCTGGCGCCAGGCGGTCTGTTGTTCGAGGGCGCTGGCGCCCAGCTCGGACAAGCGGTGCAGCTGGCTGAAGGCCGAGGCCAGCGCAGGGTCCTGGATCACGCTTTCGCGAAAGCGCGGCATGCCGTGGCGGCCCAGTTCCAGCTCGTCGAGCACGCCGGTGACCCGTTCATGCTCGGGGTAGAAGCCGCGGTAGCGCCAACCGGCCTCGTGGGCGGTGGCGCCGGTGTGCAGTTCGTCGGGGTTGATCAGCACCATGCTGCCGACCGGCGCCAGGTGCTCGCTGCCGCGGTGCCAGAAGCTCTGGGCGCCGGACTCGATCACGGTGAACACGTAGCCTTCATGCACATGGGGCGCGAAGCGCTGCTGGATGTAGCGCGCGTGCAGCATCTCGACATCGCCCAGGGCGGGCGCCTGCCAGAGATGGGCTTGTTCGCGCAGGGGCCTGGTCATGCCAGCCAGCTGCGCAGCAGGAAGAAGATCAACATGCTCACCAGCATGCTCAGCAACACGCTGCGGGTCAACAGCACCAGAGCGATGGCGACCAGCGCGCCGAGCAGGTAAGGGTTGAGCGGGCTCAGGTCGAGCTGGTGGCCGGGCAGGAAGATGATCGGCCCGCAGATGGCGGTGAGCATGCCGGGCACGGCGAAGCCGAGGAACTGGCGTGCATTGGAGCTCAGGCGCAGCGGCAAGCGAGGCTCGAGAAAGGCATAGCGGTTGAGGAACACCACGGCGCCCATGGCGAAAATCAGTAGCCAGGTCATGCGCGTGCTCCCGAAAACTTCTGGCAGATGAAACCGGCGGCCATGCCCAGCAGGCCGGCAGCCACCAGCGCGGTCTCCCAGTGCCAGTGGCTGAACAGCACCGAGCAGAACAGCGACACCGCCACGCACACCACGGTGGCGAGGTTGCGCACCAGCGGCGCAATCAGCGCGACGAAGGTGGCGACGATGGAAAAGTCCAGGCCCAGCTGGTCAAGGTGCGGGATGTTCTGGCCCAGCACGATGCCGGCCAGGGTGAACAGGTTCCAGGCCACGTAAAAGGTCAGGCCGACGCCGAGCGCGTACCAGCGGTTGAACTGCTGCTGGTCGTAGTGGCTGGTGAGGGCGAAAAATTCGTCGGTGAGCAGAAAGCCCAGCCCCAGCCGCCAGCGCAAAGGCTGGCTGGAAAGCACCGGGCGCATCGACAGCCCATACAGCAGGTGTTGGGAGGTCAGCAGCAGGGTGGTCAAAAGGATCGACAGCAGGTTGGCGCCGCCCTTGAGCATGCCGATGGCCACCAGCTGCGCCGCGCCGGCGAAGACGATCGCCGACAGGCCCTGGCCTTCCCAGGCGCTGAGGTTGGCTTCGATGGCCATGGAGCCGGCCAGCAGGCCCCAGGGGGCGACGGCAAGTGATAGCGGAAGGATGGCGATGGCGCCGTGAAGGAAAGCTTGGCGAGCGATGGGCGGATGGCTGGGCATGATGGCTGCGACACGGTTACTCGGTAGAGCAGCTTGCCAGAGTGCAGCGCGGCTGGCTTGAACGATCTTGCTGGTTTGCCTGCGGCAGGCGCCGCAGGCTCAGCGGTGGCTGGTCAGGCGCTGCTGGGCGGCGACGCAGCCGTTGATGTCCACGGCCTTCTGCAGCAGGGCCTGGCGATGCAGTGGGTCGAGGTCGCCGAGCAGCCGATACACCTCGGCCTGGTAATCCCGTTGCCGGCCCCACTGCATTTCCAGCCCCTGCGGCTGGCTGCGGCTGCAGGCCAGGCGGGTGGCCGGTTGCGGGTAATAGGCGGCATACAGGGTGGCCATGCTCGGCACCGCTTCGAGCGCTTCGCGGTAGGCGCTGCTGACGTTGTACGGCGGGCACCAGCTGGCGATCGCCGTTGCCGGCGGGGCAAAGCCCTGCTGCAGGCTCGCTTCGAGCAGCGGGCAGGCGGCATCCGCGATCTGCGCGGCCGGCAGGTAGGTCGTGTAGTACAGCGCCAGGCGGTACTGCGCCACGGGGTGGCCGAGTTCCACCGACTTTTCCAGCAAGGCCACCGCGGTTGGCAGGGTACGGGCCAGGGCCTGGCCCTGGCGATTGAGCTCCGGGTCGCCGCCTACGGCAGTGCGCAGGGGGCTGGCGCTGTCGTCCGGGTGGTCGGCCTGCTCCAGCAGCGGCAGGGCCTGGCGGTAGAGCAGATCGGCATGCGGGTCGATGCGCACATCGAGCGCAAGCGATGCCTGCGGCACCAGTGTGATGAGCAGCGCAGCCAGGTACGGGGGGATGGCTCGGGTGTTCATGACAATTGCAGCTGCGCCTCGGGCGTATCGGAACGACGCCGTATTCTAGCCAAGCCTGTGGCCAGACCGAAAGCTCGGCGTGCAATTGTCAGACAAGCTTGATCGGCGTGACCTTGCGCTGGGCGTGTTTTTCCTGGGCCAGGCCGAGCTTGGCGGTGATCACCTTGGCCAGCGCATTGTTGCCCAGGTCGTTCAGGTGCAGGCGGTCGATGAACAGGTCGGCGCCGAACACCGGCGAGCTGCTGAGCATGCTGTTCATGTCGTAGCACGGCACCGGGTCGGCCTGGCTCTTGATGCGGCGGAAGAAGGCCATGTGCAGCTGACTGTCGAAGGTGCCCTGCAGCAGGCGATCGAAATTGCTGGGTTGCCGGTCCAGGGCCGCGAGCATGGCGACTTCACCGGCCGGCAGGGCCTCGCGGCACCAGGGCAGCAAGGGTTGCAGGATGAAGGTGAGGGTGGCGTGGCTGTCGGCCAGCATCCGCTCCCATTGGCGCAGGGTGCGGCCGATGCTGTCGGCGGCGCGTGCCAGGCGCTTCTCTGGCGCGCACAGCGGCCAGTCTGCCAGGGGCTCCGGGCGACGCGGGGCGAGCGCCTGGGCAAGGCGCTGCAACCACGACGCTTGGCGCGCTGCGCCCTGGGCCGGCATGCCTTCGTTGAAGCTGTTCAGGTAGGCCTGGTGGGCCTTGGCGTACTGCGCAGCGTGCGGGCCGGCCAACACTTCGCCGAGGGCTTCGTGGGCCAGGCTGTTGAGCCCGCTGAGCAGCACCACGTGGCCAATTTCACCCAGGCGGTGCTGGTGGGTGAGAAACAGCAGCAGCTCCTGGCTGGCATTGAGCCCGCAGCCGGCGAGGTTCAGCCACACCTCGCCGGTCAGCATCGACAGGTGCGAGGCCACCGTGTGTTCATCGCTGCTGGCACCGATGCCCATGGCCGTGGAGCCACCCACCAGCAGGTTGATGCGCCCCGCACCGCCGCGCTCGGCGGCCGAGAAGCGCTTGCCGGCGCAATGGCTGTAGCGCAGCCCCAGCGCATCGGTGTTGATGGTGCCGGAGCGATAGCCGCGCTCGTGAACGTGCAAGGTTTGCGGGGCGCGGCGGCTGCCCAGTTGCAGGAAGCGCTGGTAATCCTGCTGCAGCGGCGAGGGCAGGCCCTGGCCGCGTGCGGCGGTATCGAGGGTGGTCATGGGCGCTTCCGTTTCACTGGCCGGTTCAGCCCGCCAGTGCCTTGAGGTTGTAGGCCAGGCCACCGGCGGCGATCAGCAGCAGGGCAACGCCCGAGGCCAGGGAAATGATGCGGTTGCTGCGTGGCGAGCTGATCTTGCCGATGGCGAAGATGTACAGGCTGAGCACGGCGAAATCGATGAACACCCACAGCAGCGACAGCACCACCATGCTCTTGCCGAACGACTCGGTGATCTGGATGAACTGCGGGAAGAAGGCGATGAAGAAGATGATGTCCTTGGGGTTGGAAATCCCCACCATGAAGCCTTGCCAGAGGCCGCCGCGGCCAGCCTTGGGCGCGGGCTCGGCGGTTTCGCTGGCGGCCGGTGCCTGCAGGCATTCGCGCAAGGTGCCCACGGCGATGTAGCCGATGAACAGGCAGCCGAGCAGGCTCATGCCGCTGAGCCAGGCCTTGTCGATGGCCGCGCTGGTGAGGATGACCCAGGCGGCGGCACCGATCAGCACCAACGACGCCCAGTTGGTGCCGACGGCGGTGAAGATGGCCTTGCGCGAGCCGGAAGCGGCGGCGGTGTTGACGATCAATGCCACCACCGGGCCCGGGGTGGCGATCAGCAGCAGGACGGTCAGTGCGTAGGTGAGGGTGAGTGCGGTATTCACGGTCAGTTCTCGATCAGTGTGTCAGGCGTGGCGTGGGCGTGGGCATGAAAGGGGCAGCGCGAGGGCTTGAGCGAGCCTGCTTCCTGCAGTTGGTATTGCTTCCATTCGAAGTTGTCGTCGTCGCCGAAGAAGCCCAGGCTGTCCGGCATGACGCCGTCGTTGTAGTGGCGCACGCGGTCGCGAATGCGCGCACGGATGCGCTGGCCGCTTTCGGTGCCGGCGTTGGCCACCTCGTCGAAGTTTTCCCGCGGGTTGATGACGAAGGTGATGTGCTTGCCCAGGTTGCGGCTTTTCATCTGCCGGTGGCCGGGGAAGTTCATGTTGATGAACAGCGGCATGCCGGCGTAGCAGAATGACCAGCCGTTGTCGTCCGGGTCGGTGGGGATCGACGGTGGCCAGGGCTGCGGGTCGCGCGCGTGCACGCCGCGCAGCACCTTCCAGGCCAGTGCCTGTTGTTCGGCAAGGGTGATGTCGCTGGGGGTTTCGAGAAACACCACCAGCGGGCTGCCGATGCGTTGCTTGACCGGTACCGGGGCGATGTGGCGCACGTAGTCGGCCAGGCCCTGGGCAATGTCGTCGGCCAGTTGCTCGGCGCGGGCGAAGAGGATGTGGCAGGTGGCGCCATTGACCGCCTTGCGCCCGAACAGGCACGGAAACTCGGGGTTGGCGAGAATGCTGCGAAAGTGTTGTAGTGTCTGGTAAGTCCAGTGATGCGTGTTCCGCTCATGTTCGGCGGTCAGCTCTAGCGCATCCAGGCGTAAGCAATTTCCATAACCCGTAAACATGATATCCCCAGGCGTTTAATTAATAGAAAGTTCCAGTCATATGCAGGCAGGTTGTTGGCTTATCTTTGTTATTTACCTGCATTTTCTGAGACGCACTTAACGTTGTAAAACGCGTGGAACTATGACCTACTATTAGTCTTACTCATGCTTCGGGGGCTTCATGTCGGAACGAATCCAGGCTTTGCACGCGCTACGCGCCTTCGAGGTCGCTTCGCGTTATGGGTCGTTCACCCGGGCGGCCGAAGAGCTGGCGCTGACCCAGGGCGCGGTCAGCCATCACATCAAGACCCTCGAAGCCATGTTCGGCTGCGACCTGTTCGAGCGCCGCGGCCCCAAGCTGAGCCTGACCGAACACGGCCGGGTGCTGTCCCAGGAGCTCAAGGTCGGCTTCAAGATCATCGAAAATGCCTGCGCGCTGCTGCGCCAAGACCGCTACGGCCTGCGCCTCAAGGCGCCTTCCACACTCACCGTGCGCTGGTTGCTGCGGGCCCTGGATGCCTTCAAGAAGGCCGACGATGCCTGCAGCGTGCAGTTGTCGAGCGTGTGGATGGACATCGACACGGTGGACTTCTATTCCGAGCCCTACGATTGCGCGATCCTGCTGGCCAACGGGCGTTTTCCGGCCGACGTCGAAAGCTTCAAGCTGTTCGATGAATGGCTGATCCCGGTGTGCCACCCCGACTACATGCCGCGCGCCCAGCCGGAGCTGGCGGACCTGCGCCACTGCGAGTTCCTGCACCCGTCCCCGGACCGCCGCGACTGGCGCCGCTGGCTGGCGCGCATGGATGCGCTGGACATCAGCATCGACCAGGGCCAGGTGTTCGACACCCTCGACCAGGGCATCTCGGCGGCCCAGCAGGGCCTGGGCATTTCCGTGGTCGACCTGGTGCTGGCCACCGCCGACCTTGGCGCCGGGCGCCTGGTCACGCCGTTCAAGCATGCCGTTTCCACCGGCGATGGCTATTACATGACCTGGCTCAAATCCAGCCCCAAGGCCCGGCAGATGCACAAGTTGCGCGACTTCCTGCTCGGCCAGGTGCCGGCGCTGGTCTACAAGGACATCGACTACCTGTACGGCTGAGGCCGCCCGCCAGGCGTCACAGGCGTGCGCTGCTGACGGTGATGTAGCCCTTGTCGAGCAGGGCGATGCGGATCACCGTTTCCTCGACGCTGGCCTTGCGCTTCTGCTTGATGCACACCCCTTCGATGGCTGCCGCGCGCATCTGCTGGGCGATGGCGCGCCCGCAGGGGTCGAAGAACGCCTCGCTGGCCAGCAGCTCGATGCGCTCGACCAGTTGGCGCGTGCGCTCATCGGTCACGCAGAAAAACAGCACCCCCGAGAGGTGCGGGTCGTCGTCCGGGTTGCTGACCTTGTGGGCCATGAGTTCACGCAGGGTCTTGCGCAGTTCGGCGGTGGTGCTGAGGTGCGGGTGCATGCGGAGCCTCCTGTCGATCGAGCGCGGGCGCCGGCTGTAGCTGGCGCCGTCCAGGAGCGATGGTGTTTTCCGCAGAGGGCGACGGCAATTAAGAAACTTCCGAGCGGTGCGTAGGAAATATCTGAAGGTGCTGAAAGGATGCTTCCAGCCCTGCCGATGCTGCACAATTGCCCGCTCCTGTGCACCCTGACCTGAGGACTCCGATGAACAGCCACTTCCAAGCCGTCGACCTGAAAAAGGCCTACCGCCTGCTCAACCACGGCCCGACCGTGCTGGTATCGGCCAGCCACCAGGGCGTGGACAACGTGATGGCCGCGGCCTGGGCCTGCGCGCTGGACTTCGACCCGCCCAAGGTCACCGTGGTGCTGGACAAGGGCACCCGCACCCGGCAGCTGGTCGAAGGCAGTGGCTGGTTCGCGCTGCAGGTGCCCACCGCGGCCCAGGCGCAGCTGACCCATCAGGTCGGTACCCGCAGCCTGCTCGACCAGCCCGACAAGCTGGCCCGCATCGGCGTCGAGCTGGCACGGGTGGAAGGGCATGCGGCGCCGCTGGTGGAAGGCTGCTCGGCGTGGCTGATGTGCCGGGTGATCGACGAGCCGCACAACCAGAGCACCTACGACCTGTTCATAGGCGAAGTGGTGGCGGCGTGGGCGGATGACCGGGTGTTCAAGGACGGCCACTGGGCCTATGAGCATGCCGACCCGCAGTGGCGCAGCCTGCACTATGTGGCCGGTGGGCATTTCTATGCGATCGGCGAGGCGGTGGTGGTCGACGCGCAGGGCTGAACCTACCGGCGCGCTGCGGGGCATCTGTGGGAGCCGGCTTGCCGGCGATGGGGCCGCGCAGCGGCCCCTCAGTGCTTCACCCCAAAACCTGCTGCTTGAACCGCAACCGCCACCCATGCAGCAGCGGCTCGGTATACCCGCTCGGCTGCTCCCGCCCTTCGAACACCAGCGCCTGCGCCGCCCGGTACGCATACGACCCGGCAAAGTCCCCGGCCATCGGCCGATAAACCGCATCGCCGGCATTCTGCTGGTCGACCACCTTGGCCATCCGCTGCAGCGTCGCCTCTACCTGATCTGCCGTCACCACCCCATGCAGCAGCCAGTTGGCGATGTGCTGGGCCGAGATGCGCAGGGTGGCGCGGTCTTCCATCAGGCCCACGTCATGGATATCGGGCACCTTGGAGCAGCCCACCCCTTGCTCCACCCAGCGCACCACGTAGCCCAGGATGCCTTGGCAGTTGTTGTCCAGCTCGGCCTGGATGTCCGCTGCACTCCAAGGCCGGTCCGGGCTGACCGGGATGCTCAGCAGGCCATGCAGCAACGCCTCGCGCTCGGCGGTCGGGTCGGCGTGCTCCAGGGCCTGCTGCACCGTCGCCACATCCACCTGGTGGTAGTGCAGCGCATGCAGGGTCGCGGCCGTGGGCGAGGGCACCCAGGCGGTGTTGGCGCCGGCCTTGGGCTGGGCGATTTTCTGCTCGAGCATGGCGGCCATCAGGTCGGGCATGGCCCACATGCCCTTGCCGATCTGCGCCTTGCCGCGCAGGCCGCAGGCCAGGCCCACCAGCACGTTGTTGCGTTCGTAGGCCTGGATCCAGGGGCTGTGCTTCATGTCGCCCTTGCGCAGCATGGCGCCGGCCTGCATGGCGCTGTGCATCTCGTCGCCGGTGCGGTCGAGGAAGCCCGTGTTGATGAACACCACCCGCGCCGAGGCACTGGCGATGCATGCCTGCAGGTTGATACTGGTGCGCCGCTCTTCGTCCATGATGCCCATCTTCAGGGTATGGCGGGGCAGGCCCAGCAAGCCTTCGACGCGGCCGAACAGCTGGTCGGCGAAGGCCACCTCGGCCGGGCCGTGCATCTTCGGCTTGACGATGTACAGGCTGCCCTGACGCGAATTGCCGCGGCGCTTGAGGTCGTGCAGGCCGATCAGGCTGGTGACCACCGCGTCGAGAATGCCTTCGGGGATTTCGTGGCCGTCACGGTCGTGGATCGCCGGGTTGGTCATCAGGTGGCCGACGTTGCGGATGAACAGCAGCGAGCGCCCCGGCAGGGTCAGTGGCTGGCCATCGCTACCCTGGTACTGGCGGTCCTCGGCCAGCGCCCGGGTGAAGGTCTTGCCGCCCTTGCTGACCTGCTCGCTGAGGTCACCCTTCATCAGGCCCAGCCAGTTGCGGTAGACGTTGACCTTGTCCTCGGCATCCACGGCCGCCACCGAGTCTTCGCAGTCGATGATGGTGGTCAGCGCGGCCTCCATGAGGATGTCCTTGACCCCGGCCAGGTCGCTTTGGCCGATCGCGCTGCTGGCGTCGATCTGGATTTCGAAGTGCAGCCGGTGGTGTTGCAGGAGGATGGCGGTGGGCTGCTTCGGCTCGCCCTGGTAACCGCGCAATTGCGCAGCGCTTTGCAGGCCGACCTGGCGGCCATCCTTGAGCGTGGCGCGCAGTGCGCCTTGCTCGATCGCATAGGCCTCGACATCGGCATGGGAAGCGCCCGCCAGCGGCGCGGCCTGGTCGAGGAACTGCCGCCCGAAGGCGATCACCTTGGCACCGCGGCGCGGGTTGTAGCCTTGACCGCGCTCGGCGCCGTCGCTGTCGGCGATCGCGTCGGTGCCGTACAGCGCGTCATACAACGAACCCCAGCGGGCGTTGGCGGCATTGAGGGCATAGCGGGCGTTGCTCAGCGGTACCACCAGCTGCGGGCCGGCCTGCTCGGCGATTTCGCGGTCGACGTTGGCGGTGCTGATTCTCACGCTTTCGGGGCTGTCGACCAGGTAGCCGATGCTGCGCAGGAAGGCCTGGTAGGCGGGCATGTCGGCGATTGGCCCGGGGTGCTGGCGATGCCAGCTGTCCAGCTCGGCTTGCAGGCGTTCGCGTTCGGCCAGCAGTTCACGGTTGCGCGGAGCGAGGTCGTGGACCAGGCTGGCGAAGCCTTGCCAGAAGGCAGTGGCGTCGATACTTGCGCCGGGCAGCACTTCGTCTTCGATGAAGCGCTGCAGAATGGGTGCGACCTTGAGTGGGTTCATGGGTGTCTCACTGTTCATGTTCATTCGAATGAGAGGGTGTCTGCGCCGGCCCTTTCGCGGGGCAAGCCCGCTCCCACAGGTACACCGCTACACCTGAAGTCAGTGGTGCATCTGTGGGAGCGGGCTTGTCCCGCGAAAGGGCCGGCACTGCCGATCACAAAGCCCCGGCTCCCACAGGTACACCGCTGCACCTGAATTCGGTGGTGCATCTGTGGGAGCGGGCTTGTCCCGCGAAAGGGCCGGCACTGCCGATCACAAAGCCCCGGCGCCCGCCTTGGCCACCTGGGCATCCTGCTCGGGCTTGACCCCGGACACGCCGATGGCGCCCACCACCTGCCCATCGATGCGCAGGGGCACGCCGCCTTCCAGGCTGGTGAGCAGCGGGGCGGTGACGAACGCGGTGCGCCCGTTGTTGACCATCTGTTCGTAATCGCGGGTTTCCTTGCGCCCGAGCGCTGCGCTGCGGGCCTTTTCCACGGCGATGTAGGCGCTGGCCGGGGCGCAGCCGTCCAGGCGCAGCAGGCCCAGCGGGTGGCCACCGTCATCGACCACGGCGATGGTCACGCTCCACGTTTGCGCCTCGGCCTCCTGGCGGGCGGCGGCGATTACCCGGGCCACCTCGTCCTGGCCGATCACGGGCTTGTTATGCATGGCGGTTCTCCTGGTTCAAGGCTGCTTCGACGATTTCGACCCAGTGCCGCACCGGCGTGCGCCCGGCACCGTCGAGGTGCGTCTGGCAGCCGATGTTGGCGGTGGCGATCACTTGCGGTTTGCCGCTTTCCAGCGCGTTCAGGCGGTTGTCGCGCAACTGCCGCGACAGCGCCGGCTGGGTCAGCGAATAGGTGCCGGCGGAGCCGCAGCACAGGTGCCCGTCCGGCACTGCGGTGAGGGTGAAGCCCAGGCGCGTCAGCAGGCTCTCCACCTGGCCGCCGAGCTTGAGGGCATGTTGCAGGGTGCACGGGCAGTGGAAGGCCAGGCGCTGCTCGGCGCACAGGCCCAGTTGCTCGACCGGCTCGTCGCGCAGCACTTCCACCAGGTCGCGTGACAGCGCGCTGACGCGTGCCGCCTTGGCGGCATAGTGCGGGTCGTTTTCCAGCAGGTGGCCATAGTCGCGCACGAAGGCGCCGCAACCGCTGGCGGTCTGCACGATGGCCTCGGCCCCGGCCTCGATCGCCGGCCACCAGGCGTCGATGTTGCGCCTTGCACGTTGCAGGCCCTGCGCCTGGGCATTGAGGTGGTAATCCACCGCGCCGCAGCAGCCCGCTTCGCGCGCAGGCTCCACGCTGATGCCCAGGCGGTCCAGCAGGCGCGCCGCTGCGGCATTGGTGTTGGGCGACAGGGCAGGTTGCACGCAGCCTTCGAGCAGCAGCACCCGGCGCGGGTGGCGCGGCGTCGGGCGTTCGCCGGGGGCAGCCACCTGGGCCGGCAGCTTGTTCTTCAGGGTGGCCGGTAGCACCGGGCGCAGGGCTTGCCCGGTGCGGGCCAGGGCCTTGAACAACGCCGGGCGCGGGACCACGGCGCGCAGGCCCTGGCGCAGCAGGCGCTGGCCGAGCGGGCGGGTCACCTGCTGCTCGACCACGGCGCGGCCGATGTCCAGCAGGTCATGGTATTTCACCCCCGACGGGCAGGTGGTTTCGCAGTTGCGGCAAGTCAGGCAGCGGTCCAGGTGCAGTTGCGTGCTGGCGCTGACCGGTGCGCCTTCGAGCACCTGCTTGATCAGGTAGATGCGCCCGCGCGGCCCGTCCAGCTCATCGCCGAGCAGCTGGTAGGTGGGGCAGGTGGCGGTGCAGAAGCCGCAGTGCACGCAGCTGCGCAGGATGCTTTCGGCCTCCTCGGCACGGGCCAGGCCCTTGGCGCTATCGCTCAGGTTGGTTTGCATGGCGGTGCCTCACAGGTCGGGGTACAAGCGGCCAGGGTTGAATACGCCCTGGGGGTCCAGTTGCTGCTTGAGCGCGCGGTGGTAGCGCATCAGTGCGGCGGGCAGGGGGGCGCTGCTGGCCTCGCCTGGGGCGTAGCCGGTGGCGTGGCCGCCGGCCTTGGCCACCTGTTCGCGGATTTGCTGCGCCGGCGCGCTCGCTTTCAGCCAGCGCTGCGCGCCGCCCCAGTCGATCAGTTGCTGGCCGGGCAGGTCCAGCTCGGCCGTGGCGATGGGCAGCGACAGCCGCCACAGTGGCGCAGGGTCATTAAAAAAGGCCAGGCGCTGTTCACGCAGGTCACTCCAGAAGCGGCTGTCGAGCACCTCGCCACCCAGGCGCTGGCGGGCCGATTGCACCGAGCCTTCGCCGCCTTCCAGGCGCAGGTAGAGGGCTTGGCCGTCGTGGCAGGCGGCGCTGATCGGCAACGGCTGCTGGCCCCATTCGGCGAGTTCGGCCAGGGCGTGGTGGCGGTCCATTTCCAGGCGCAGGCTCAGGCATTGGCGGGGGCGTGGCAGCACCTTGAGCGACACCTCGGTCAGCAGCCCGAGGCAGCCGAAGCTGCCGGCCATCAAGCGCGACACGTCGTAGCCGGCAACGTTCTTCATCACCTCGCCGCCAAAGCGCAGCAACTTGCCGTGGCCGGTGATGACCCGCGTGCCCAGCACGTAATCGCGCACCGCGCCGGCCCAGGGCCGGCGTGGCCCGGACAAACCGGCCGCAACCATGCCGCCAAGGGTCGCCTCGGGGCCCAGGTGCGGTGGCTCGCAAGGCAGCATCTGCCCGGCCTCGTGCAGGGCCGCCTCGATCTCCAGCAACGGCGTGCCGGCGCGGGCGGTGAGCACCAGTTCGGTGGGGTCGTAGCTGACGATGCCGCGGTGGCGGCGGGTATCGACCACTTCGCCGGCCACCGGGCAGCCGAGCATGGCCTTGCTGTTGCTGCCCTGGATGCGCAGTGGCGTGCCCAGGTTCAGGGCCTGGTTGACCTGTTCGAGCAGGTCCTGGCTGATGTCGCGGTCCAGGCTCATCAGAAGCGCTCCAGTTCGGGGAAGGGCAGCTGCCCGTGGTGCACGTGCAGGGCGCCGAATTCGGCGCAGCGGTGCAGGGTGGGGATGTTCTTGCCCGGGTTGAGCAGCCCTTGCGGGTCGAAGGCGGCCTTCACGGCGTGGAACAGGGTGATTTCGTCGCTGTTGAACTGGGCGCACATCTGGTTGATCTTCTCGCGCCCCACGCCGTGCTCGCCGGTGATGCTGCCGCCCACCGCCACGCACAGTTCGAGGATGCGCCCACCGATGGCTTCGGCGCGCTCCAGCTCGCCCGGCAGGTTGGCATCGAACAGGATCAGCGGGTGCATGTTGCCGTCGCCGGCATGGAACACGTTGGCCACGCGCAGGCCGTATTCCTCGGAAAGCGCGCTGATGCCCTTGAGCACCCGTGGCAGCTCGCGGCGCGGGATGGTGCCATCCATGCAGTAGTAGTCCGGCGAAATCCGCCCCACCGCCGGGAAGGCGTTCTTGCGCCCGGCCCAGAAGCGCACGCGTTCGGCTTCATCGCAGGCCAGGCGTACCTCGCGCGCGCCGGCCTGCTGCAGCACCGCCGCCACCCGCTCGCAATCGTCCTGCACGTCGGCCTCCACGCCATCGAGCTCGCACAGCAGGATGGCCGCGGCGTCCACCGGGTAGCCGGCGTGGATGAAGTCTTCGGCGGCGCGAATCGCCAGGTTGTCCATCATTTCCAGGCCGCCGGGGATGATGCCGGCGGCGATGATCTCGGCCACCGCCCGGCCAGCGTCCTCGACGCTGTCGAAGCTGGCCAGCAGCACCCGCGCCACTTGGGGCTTGGGCAGCAGTTTCACGGTCACTTCGGTGACGATGCCGAGCATGCCCTCGGAGCCGGTGAACAACGCCAGCAGGTCGAAGCCCGGGCTGTCGAGGGCGTCGCTGCCCAGGGTCAGGCGTTCGCCTTCGACGCTGAGGATCTCCACCTTGAGCAGGTTGTGCACGGTCAGGCCGTACTTCAGGCAGTGCACGCCGCCCGCGTTTTCAGCGACGTTGCCGCCGATCGAGCAGGCGATTTGGGAGGAGGGGTCGGGTGCGTAGTACAGGCCAAAGGGCGCGGCGGCCTGGGAAATCGCCAGGTTGCGCACGCCCGGCTGCACCCGGGCGAAACGGCCTTGGGGGTTGACCTCGAGAATGCGGTTGAAGCGCGCCATCACCAGCAGGATGCCTTTGGCCAGTGGCAGTGCACCACCCGACAGCCCGGTGCCGGCGCCACGGGCCACCACCGGCACGCCGCGCTGGTGGCAGAGCTTGAGCAGCATCTGCACCTGCTCCAGGCGCTCGGGCAGCACCACCAGCATTGGCACTGTGCGGTAGGCCGAGAGGCCATCGCACTCGTAGGGCTTGAGGTCTTCTGCGCGGTGCAGAATCTCAAGATCGGGCAGGGCATCACGCAGCGCCTGCAGCAAACTCGGCAGGTCCACGGCCGGCAACGCACCGTCGACGCGTTCGTCGTACAGAATGTTCATGGGCTCACTCGGTTCTTGTTGTTGTTTGCCTCTGCTCGCAGCCTGCGCCGGGGTGGGCTGCCAGGTCGAGAGGGTTGGTAACTGGTCCTACCAGTTTCTCGATATGACGCTGTTCATTCGCGGCATTGAACAGCTACATTGGGGGGCATTGCAGCAGTGGTCCTACCAGTTGGAGAGTGCTGATGGGTGCGCAAGGCAAAGCCAAGGTCGCGGACCAGGTGGCCGAACGGGTCGAACGGCTGATCGTCGAAGGCGTGCTGAAGGTGGGCCAGGCATTGCCATCGGAGCGGCGCCTGGTGGACAAACTTGGCTGCTCGCGCTCGGCGTTGCGCGAGGGCCTGCGCATCCTGCGCGGGCGCGGCATCATCGACACCGAGCAAGGGCGCGGTTCGTTCGTCGCCGACCTGACCGGGCAGCCGGGCGCCACGCCGCTGATGCACCTGTTCAGCTCGCAACCGCGCACGCTGTTCGACCTGCTCGAAGTGCGCGCCTTGCTCGAAGCCGAATCGGCGCGCCTGGCGGCATTGCGCGCCACCGATGTGGACCGGCTGCTGATCCGTCGGCGCTACGAAGACATGCTCGCGGCCCATGCCGCAGGCGAGGCGCTGGACCCACGCGAGCATGCCCGGCGCGACCACGCGTTCCACCGGGCGATCAGCGAGGCCTCGCACAACCCGGTGCTGGTGCACACCTTGCAGTCGCTCAGCGACCTGACCTTGAGCACGGTGTTCGCATCGGTGAACAACCTGTATTGCCGGCCACCGCAGAAGCGCCAGATCGATCGCCAGCATGCCCGCTTGTATCACGCGGTGATGGAGCAGTTGCCCGAGCAGGCGCAGCGCGCGGCGCGCGAGCACATCAACGGCATTCGCGACAGCCTGCGCGAGATCGAACAGGAAGAGCAGCGCCTGGTGCGGGCAACGATGCGCATGGACGGTTGGGGCTGAAGGGCCCTATCGCGGGCTACATTTGTGGGAGCCGGCTTGCCGGCGATAGGGCCCACCCAGGCACTGCATCACTTGGCCAGGTGCTGAATCATCGCCACCGTCAGATACAGCCGCGGCGCAATGCTGGCCAGTTCGATGTACTCATCATCACCATGCAACCCAGCCCCTACCACGCCCATGGTTTCCAGCACCGCTGGCTTGTCGCTGCCCGGTACATAGGCATAGCCGGCATCGGTGCCGAAGCGCATAGCGATCGGCTCGATCTTGTGGCCAACCTCGCCATACAGCTGCTGCGCCGTTTGTGCGAGCTTGGTCGAGGCCTCGTTGCGCGCCAGGGGCGGGCGGCCCTTTTCCACGGTGACCGTGGCCTGGGTATCGGCCACCAGCGGCGTCTTCACGATGCGCTGGGCATCGGCCTGCACCCGCTCGGTTTCGCTTAGATCCGAATAGCGCATGTCGGCTTCGGCCGTGGCCAGCGCCGGGATGATATTGGCCTTTTCACCCGCCTTGGCCAGGGTCCAGTTCACCGTGGTGCCTTTGCTCGCATCGCCCAGGTCCTTGAGCTGGAGAATCTGGTGGGCCAGTTCGGTCAGGGCGTTGCGGCCTTCCTCGGGCGCGGAGCCGGCGTGGGAGGCGCGGCCCTTGACCTCGAGCTTGAGGCGGTTGATGCCATTGGTGGCGACGGTGACCGCGTCCTTGTCAGGTGGCTCGTAGGAGAACACGTAGTCATGCTTGCGGGCCAACTCGGCAATGATCTGCCGGGAGCCCGCCGAGCCCATTTCCTCGTCCGGGTTGAACAGCACGGTCAGGGTGCGGTAACCCTTGAACTGTTGGTCCTGCAATAGCTTCACCGCGTGCAGGATCATCGCCACCCCGCCCTTGGCGTCGGCAACCCCGGGGCCATAGGCGCGCGGGCCGTCGACCCGGAAGGGGCGCTTGGCCACGGTGCCGGGGACGAACACCGTGTCGTAGTGCACCATCAACAGGAAGTCCTTGCTGCCCGTGCCCTTGAAGGTGCCGACGATGTTGTCGCCCACCGAAGGCGTGGCAGGGTGGGTCTGCACGTCGGCACCCAGGGCCTTGAGGCGCTTGACCAGCTCGGCGCTGACCTGGGTCAGGCCAGGCTCGGTACCGGTGCCGGTATCCACCGAGACCAGCGCCTTGAGGGTGTCCAGGTAAGCCGGCTGCTCACCTTGGGCCTGCTTGAGCAAGGCTTCGGGGGAGGCGTCGGCGGCATTTGCCTGGGTACAGGCGAGCAACAGCGCCATGGCGATGGCGTGGGGAGGGCGGAGCAATGGCATGTAGTCTTCCTTGTTTTACGTGAACGGCCGAGCCGGGTTCCTGGCTACAGCCGTGTGGGGCAATACCGTGTAGAAAATGGCGGCCCTTCGCGGGCGAGCCCGGCGCCTGCGCATGCAGCAGGCATAGGCTCGCCCGCGAGTGGGCCCTAGTGATTGGCCACCGGGTCTTCCTGGGAGAGGATGGCCTTGGCCAATTCTTCGTCGCTGGCCTGCAGGCCAGGGTGCTGCTTGCGCACTTGTTCCAGCGCCGATTCCACGTAGGCGCCACGGATGGCACCGTTGCTGGCGACGAACGCGGAAAGGTCGTCTCGGGCCGGGATGATCAGTTTGTGATCCTTGAAGGTCGAGTACAGCGAGGCGGAGACGCCCGCTGAGGTGGCGACGTCGCCTGCATCGACGCCGGCCAGGGCAACACCGGCAGGCAACAACAGCAGCAGGGCAGGGGCGAGGATTATGCGGCGCATGTCGTGTTCTCCAGTAGCGTGAAGCCCAAAGGAAAGTACCACTCAGAATGTAAGAAAGCGGGACAGTGGTGGTAGTTCCCTAGGCATCTGCTCCCGGCAATGGATCGTGGCAGCCGTAGAGCCAGCCTATCGCCCCCCAATAGCCACTCTATTAGAAGTCTGCCCAAGCTCGACTAGTCTTTCCCCTGGCCCCGCAGCAAGTGCGTGCGCCCCCGTGTCGGAACGTGACCGACCAGACCTGATAAGGGGTAGGCATGAGCCCATGTGCTCGGCTGGAAAGAACACCTGGCATAGACCGGAAATCTGGATAACCGACCCAAAGGTAACCGCAGATGTCGAACGAATCGAAATGCCCGTTCCATCAAACCGCAGGTGGCGGCACCACCAACCGTGACTGGTGGCCTGACCAGCTCAACTTGAGAATCCTCCACCAGCATTCTGCCAAGTCCAGTCCCGACCCGGACTTCGACTACGCCAAGGCCTTCAAGAGCCTCGACTTCCAGGCCCTGAAGCGCGACCTCACCGCCCTGATGACCGACTCCCAGGACTGGTGGCCGGCCGACTTCGGCCACTACGGCCCGCTGTTCATCCGCATGGCCTGGCACAGTGCCGGCACCTATCGCATCGGCGACGGCCGCGGCGGCGCCGGCTCCGGCCAGCAGCGCTTCGCCCCGCTCAACAGCTGGCCCGACAACGTCAGCCTGGACAAGGCCCGGCGCCTGCTGTGGCCGATCAAGCAGAAGTACGGCAACAAGATCTCCTGGGCCGACCTGATCGTGCTCACCGGCAACGTCGCCCTGGAATCCATGGGCTTCAAGACCTTCGGCTTCTCCGGCGGGCGCGCCGACGTGTGGGAACCGGACGAAGACGTGTACTGGGGTTCGGAAAAGGTCTGGCTGGGCGGCGACACCCGCTATGGCAAGGACCAGGGCCCGACCGAAGCCCCCGGCCAGGGCGACCTGGTGGCCGAACCTGCCAAGCACGGCGAAGAACAGAGCCGTGACCTGCAGGCCGAGCGCAACCTGGAAAACCCACTGGCCGCCGTGCAGATGGGGCTGATCTACGTGAACCCCGAAGGCCCGGAAGGCAACCCCGACCCGGTGGCCTCGGGCAAGGACATCCGCGAAACCTTCGGCCGCATGGCCATGAACGACGAAGAAACCGTGGCGCTGATCGCCGGTGGCCACGCCTTCGGCAAGACCCACGGCGCCGGCCCCGCCGATAACGTCGGCGCCGAGCCGGAAGCCGCGGGCCTGGAGCAGCAGGGCCTGGGCTGGGCCAACAAGTTCGGCACCGGCAAGGGGGGCGACACCATCACCAGCGGCCTGGAAGTGACCTGGACCTCGACCCCGACGAAATGGAGCAACGAGTACCTCAACAACCTGTTCAACTTCGAGTGGGAACTGACCAAGAGCCCGGCCGGCGCCAACCAGTGGCGGCCGAAGGAGGGCAAGGGCGCAGGCACCGTGCCGGATGCCCATGACCCGGCCAAGAAACATGCGCCGTCCATGCTCACCTCCGACCTGGCGCTGCGCTTCGACCCGATCTACGAGCCGATCGCCCGGCGCTTCAAGGACAACCCCGAGCAGCTGGCCGACGCCTTCGCCCGCGCCTGGTACAAGCTGATCCACCGCGACATGGGCCCGCTGGCGCGCTACCTGGGGCCGGAAATGCCCAACGAGGAACTGCTCTGGCAAGACCCGCTGCCCAAGGCCGACCAGCCAGCGCTGGGCGAGCAGGACATTGCCGCACTCAAGTCCAAGGTCCTGGCTTCGGGCCTTTCCGTGGGCGAGCTGGTGTCCACCGCCTGGGCCGCAGCCTCGACCTTCCGCGGTTCCGACAAGCGCGGCGGTGCCAATGGCGGGCGCCTGCGCCTGGAGCCGCAGAAAGGTTGGGCGGCCAACCAGGGCACGGACAAGGTGCTGGCGGCACTGGAGAAAATCCGCGCCGAGGGTGGCAACAAGGTGTCCCTGGCCGATTTGATCGTGCTGGCCGGTACCGCCGCCGTGGAAAAGGCCGCCAAGGAGGCCGGCTTCACTGGCAGCGTGGGCTTCCGCCCGGGCCGTGTGGATGCCTCCCAGGCGCAGACCGATGTCGAGTCGTTCGCTGTGCTGGAGCCGCTGGCCGATGGTTTCCGCAACTTCAGCAAGGCCCGCTACAGCGTCAAGGCCGAGAAGCTGCTGCTGGACAAGGCGCAGTTGCTCACCCTGACCGCACCCGAGCTGACCGCGCTGATCGGTGGCCTGCGCGTGCTGGGCGCCAACCATGGCGGCAGCAAGCACGGCGTGTTCACCGACAGGCCAGGCACCCTGAGCAACGACTTCTTCCGCAACCTGCTGGACATGGGCGTGGAGTGGAAGCCGACCTCGGCCGACAACGAAACCTTCGAAGGCCGTGACCGCAAGACCGGGCAGGTGAAGTGGACGGGCAGCCGGGTCGACCTGGTGTTTGGCTCGCATGCGCAGTTGCGGGCGTTGAGCGAGGTGTATGGCAGCAGCGATGGCCAGGACAAGTTCGTCAGGGACTTCGTGGCGGCTTGGGTGAAAGTCATGGAGTTGGACCGGTTTGATCTGAAGTAACTGTGCATCAGGGCTGCCTTGCAGCCCAATCGCCGGCAAGCCGGCTCCCACATTGACCATGGTGCGGTCCCTGTGGGAGCCGGCTTGCCGGCGATTGGGCAGCGCAGCTGCCCCGCCTTCGGTGCCATCGCGCCAATTCCAGGTCGGATAGATACAAAAGCGTCCTCGTTGGTTCTGTTGCAATGCTTCCCAGGCGGCCGGCCTGAACAGCGTGCTCACAACGACAAGGAACACCGACCATGCAAATGCCCCAGACCCTGAAAATCCGCAACGGCGACAAGGCCAAACCGACCTTTTCCGCACAGGAGTACGCCGCCCGCCATGCCCGCCTGCGGGCCTACATGGCCGAGCAGGACATCGAAGCGGCGATCTTCACCTCCTACCACAACGTCAACTACTACAGCGACTTCCTCTACTGCTCGTTCGGCCGCCCCTACGCCCTGGTGGTGACCCAGGACAAGGTGGTCTCGATCAGCGCCAACATCGACGGTGGCCAGCCCTGGCGGCGCACGGTCGGTACCGACAACATCGTCTACACCGACTGGCAGCGCGACAACTACTTCGTCGCCATCCAGCAGGCACTGCCGCTGGCCTCGCGCATCGGCGTCGAATTCGACCACCTGAACCTGCAGAACCACAGCAAGCTCGCGGCCTGCTACCCACGGGCCGAGCTGCTGGACATCGGCGCGCCGTGCATGCGCATGCGCATGATCAAGTCTGCCGAGGAGCAGGCGTTGATCCGCCACGGCGCCCGCGTTGCCGATATCGGCGGCGCGGCGGTGGTCGAGGCGCTGCGTGACCAGGTGCCGGAGTACGAGGTGGCGCTGCATGCCACCCAGGCGATGGTCCGTGAAATCGCCCGCAGCTTCCCCGACGGCGAACTGATGGACACCTGGACCTGGTTCCAGTCCGGCCTCAACACCGACGGCGCGCACAACCCGGTCACCAGCCGCAAGGTCAACAAGGGCGACATCCTCAGCCTCAACTGCTTCCCGATGATCGCCGGCTACTACACCGCCCTTGAGCGCACGCTGTTCCTCGACCACTGCCCGGACGACCACCTGCGCCTGTGGCAGGCCAACGTCGAGGTGCACGAGGCGGGGCTCAAGCTGGTGCGCCCGGGCATGCGCTGCAGCGACATCGCCCGCGAGCTGAACGAGATCTTCCTGCGCCACGACCTGCTGCAGTACCGCACCTTCGGCTACGGCCACTCGTTCGGCACCCTCAGCCACTACTACGGCCGCGAGGCGGGGCTGGAGCTGCGCGAGGACATCGACACGGTGCTGGAGCCGGGCATGGTGGTGTCGATCGAGCCGATGATCATGCTGCCCGAAGGGCGGCCGGGGGCGGGCGGCTACCGCGAGCACGACATCCTCATCGTCAACGAGACGGGCGCCGAGAACATCACCCAGTTCCCGTATGGCCCGGAGCACAACATCATCCGCAAATAAGCCGCGGTGCGGTGCCGGCCTCGTTGTGCGAGGCCGGCACAGACATAACAAGAAACCATCGAATGACCACCAGACCCTGCCTCCAATTAGAACAATCAGAGGGTACCCGTCATGTCCAGCACCACCCTTAACGCTCCCACCCTCGAAGGCGCCACCCCGAGCGCCGAACGCCAAGCCTTGCGCAAGGCCGCCCGGGCCAGCTTCATGGGCAACTTCGTCGAATGGTTCGACTACGCCGCCTACGGCTACCTCGCCACCATCATCGCCGCCACCTTCTTCCCGCAAACCGACAAGACCACTGGCCTTCTGGCGACGTTCGCGGTGTTCGCCCTGTCATTTCTGGTCCGCCCCCTGGGCGGCGTGGTCTGGGGCCACTTCGGCGACCGCCATGGCCGGCGCAACGCGCTGTCGCTGTCGATCCTGATCATGTCGATCTCGACCTTCTGCATCGGCCTGCTGCCCGGCCATGCGCAGATCGGCCTGTGGGCCCCGTGCCTGTTATTGCTGATCCGCCTGGTGCAGGGCTTTTCCGCCTCGGGCGAGTATGCCGGCGCCTCGGCGTTTCTCGCCGAATACGCGCCGCCCGGGCGGCGTGGCCTGTACACCAGCATCGTGCCGGCGAGCACGGCGGCGGGGCTGTTGTTCGGCGCGGCGTTCGTCGCCGTGCTGCATGAACTGCTCAGCAGCGAAGACCTGCACAGCTGGGGCTGGCGCCTGCCGTTCCTGTTGGCCGCGCCGTTCGGCCTGGTCGGGCGCTACATCCGCATGAGCTTGCAGGACACGCCGAAATTCCTGGAGATGGAGCAGCGCCTGGAAAGCAAGGCCTGTATGACCCCGGCACCAATCCGCGAACTGCTGACCCGGCACCGGCGCAGCCTGGGCATCGGCATTGGCGTCACCTGCCTGAATGCCGTGGCCTTCTACCTGCTGCTCAGCTACATGCCCACCTACCTGTCGACCGAAATGGGCATGAGCGAGCGCGACTCGTTCATTGCCTCGACGGTGTCGCTGGCCACCTATATCGGCCTGATCTTCCTGATGGGGAGGCTGTCGGACCAGTTCGGGCGCAAGACCATGCTGGTGATCGCCTCGCTGCTGTTCCTGGGGCTGACCGTGCCGCTGTTCAAGTTGCTCGATGGGCAGCCGCTGCTGGTGATCCTGGCCATCCAGATCCTGTTCGGCGCGATGCTGGCGATGAACGACGGCACCTTGCCGTGCCTGCTGGCGGAGATCTTCCCGACCCGGGTGCGTTTCAGCGGCTTCGCCTTGAGCTTCAACCTGGCCAATGCCTTGTTTGGCGGCACGGCGCCGTTCATCGCCACTTGGCTGATCCAGGCCACCGGCAGCAAGCTGGCGCCGGCGGGGTACCTGCTGGCGGCGGCCCTGGTGGCGCTGGTGGCGATGTTGATGTGCCGGGAGACGGCGCATGGGGCATTGAAGGACTGAGCCAGTACTGGCCCTATCGCCGGCAAGCCGGCTCCCACACCGATCTTCAGGGTTGACCCGATCGGTGTGGGAGCCAACGCAATCAGTGCAAGGACGCCTGGCGCCGCTCCCCCAGAGGCGACAAGCCGAAGAAGCGGCTGTAACTCTTGGAAAAGTGCGCCGGCGAGCTGAACCCGCACGCCAGCGCCACCTCGCGCACCTGCACATCGCTGCGCAGCAGCAGCTCCCGCGCCCGCGACAGGCGCAGCTCCAGGTAGTACTGGCTGGGCGTGCGCTGCAGGTACTTGTGGAACAGGCGCTCCAGCTGGCGCACGGTCACTTCGTTGAGGCTGGCCAGCTCTTCGAGCCCCAAAGGCTCCTCCAGGTTGGCCTCCATGATCGCCACCACCTGGCTCAACTTCGGCTGGGCGCTGCCCAGCAAGGTGCGCAGCGGCACCCGCTGGCGCTCACGCTCGCCACGCATGCGGTCACACAGCAGCAGCTCGGCGGCCTTGGCGGCAATGTCCTGGCCGCCGGCCTCGCGGGCGACCAGCTGCAGCATCATGTCCATGGCCGCCACCCCGCCAGAGCAGGTGTAGCGGTCGCGGTCCAGTTCGAACAGCTGGCTGGAGATGACGATGCCGGGGAAGTGCTCCTGCAGGGCCTGGATGTCCTCCCAGTGGATGGTGCAGCGGTAGCCCTTGAGCAGGTCGGCCTTGGCCAGCAGGTAGCTGCCGGTGCAGATACCGCCCAGCGGCACCTGCTGGCGGGCCAGCTGGCGCAGCCAGTCGGTCAGCGGCCGGGTGCCGCGGCTGCGGTCGATCGGGTTGGCGCCCACCACGAACAAGGCATCCAGCGCCGGGGCGTCGGCGATGCCGCGGTCGGGCAAGATGCGCATGCCATTGCTGGCCATCACCGGCGCCTGGCTGGTGGACAGCAGCACGGTGCGGTACAAGGTGCGCCGGGCGGCCAGGTTGGCCATGCGCAGGGTCTCGACCGCCGAGGCCAGGCCGATGGTGGTGAAGTTGGGCAAAACCAGAAAACCGAAGGTCTTGGTGCGCGAAGGCGTTAGGATGGCAGAAGCGGGGTGGACCATTGCGATCTTCCTGTGCAAGCTGAGACTGATTTCGTCAGGGGCAGTGGGAAAACAGGCCTCGCATGTTTCTTGTTGTTATGGGTCGTTGCCGGGTCGATCTTACACCCCGCAGGCAGCGGCCAGGAATGGACCTGATTGCAGACAGAAGGTGACCTACGTGAACCCCGATTCCATGCTGGCGGCGCTGCCAGGCTTCGCCATCGCCCCGGACGCGATCCAGGTGCTGCCCGACGCCGCGGCCTACCGCACGTGCCTGCTCGAGCGGATTGCCGCCGCGACCCGGCGCATCGTCATCGTCGCGCTGTACCTGCAGGAAGACGGGGCCGGGCAGGAAGTGCTCGATGCCCTGTACCAGGCCAAGGCCGCCCGGCCGCAGCTGGAAATCGTCGTGGTGGTCGACTGGTTCCGCGCCCGCCGTGGCCTCTTGGGCGCCGGGCGCCAGCCGGGCAACGCCGCCTGGTACCAGGCCCAGCGCCAATTGCGCGGGCTGGACGTGGCGATCCACGGGGTGCCGGTGCAAACCCGCGAGCTGTTCGGCGTGCTGCACCTTAAAGGCAGCGTCATCGACGACTGTGTGGTCTACACCGGCGCGAGCCTCAACAACGTCTACCTGCATCGCTTCGACCGCTACCGCCTGGACCGCTACCACCTGTTCCACAGCGCGCCGCTGGCCGACGCCATGGTCGATCTGGTGCAGCGCCTGCTGCACGACACCGCCACGCCGCGCCTGGACCTGCCCGAGCCACCTTCCACGCGCAACCTGCGTGGCGACATCCGCCGCCTGCGCGCACGCCTGCGGCGCATGGCCTATGACGCCCCGGCGCCCGTGCCAGGGCAGGGCCTGCGGGTGGTGCCACTGCTGGGCGTGGGCCGCGGCAACCCGCTCAACCGGGCCGTGTGCGCGCTGCTGGCGGCGGCGCGTACGCAGATGGTCATCAGCACGCCGTACTTCAACCCGCCGCGGGTGGTGATGCGCGAGCTGGACCATGCCCTGGATCGCGGCGTGCAGGTCGAACTGATCGTCGGCGACCGTACCGCCAACGACTTCTATATCGCCCCGGGCGAGCCGTTCAGTGCCAGCGGCGCCTTGCCGTACCTTTATGAGGACAACTTGCGCGCCTTCGCCCGTCGCCGCCACGCGGCCATCACCAGCGGGCAGTTGGTGGTGCGCATCTGGAACGACCCGGGGCACACCTTCCATGCCAAGGGGATATGGGTCGACCAGCGCTATTCGCTGCTCACCGGCAACAACCTCAACCCCCGTGGCTTCAACCTGGACCTGGAAAACGGCCTGCTGATCGACGACCCCGAGGGCCAGTGGCTGGCGCCGCGCGCCGAGGAGCTCGAGGGCATCCGCCGGCATGCACCGCCGATCGCCTCGGCCCACGACCTGGGGGTGAAGGCCGAGCACCCCAAGGAAGTGCGCAAGTTCCTTCGCCGCTTGCGCTACAGCCGCCTGGAGCCACTGATCAAACGGGTACTTTGAAGCGTTACACCTCTCTGAAAAGTCATGGCAAAGGAATACAATCTGGCGTTTTCCACGTTAACCAGATAGGCCAAACCCTTCATGGCGCTCGACCCACCCACGATGCTGACCATCACCATCGCCCTGGCAGCCGCCGCTGCCCTGTACCTGGCGATCGAATGGCGCAGTGTCCGCGAACCCTCGCTGCTGTTCTGGAGCGCGGGGTTCGCCACCATCACCGTCGGTTCGACCCTGGCCCTGCTGCGCGGCATCGGGCTGTTGCTGATCGGCATCTGGTTCGCCAACGGCTTGCTGGTGGTGGCGCACGGGTTTTTCCTGATGGGCGTGTTGCGCTTTACCCAGGCGCGCTTGTCACGGGCCTGGCTGCTGATCGTGCCGGTGTGGTGCGCCTTGCTGCTGCTGCCGGCGGGGCCGCAGTGGTCCAAAGTCATGCTGATGGTCAACTCGCTCCTGGTGGCGCTGCTGACGCTCCAGGCCAGCTTCCTGCTGCGCCCGCACGGCAAGTCGTTGAGCGTGGGCGCGGTGCAGTTGCGCTATGTGCTGCTGATCCATGGCCTGTTCTATGTGGCCAAGGCGGTCATTGCGATCACCCCCGGCACCCTGATCGACCTGGCGACCTTCGGCGGCCTGATCATCCAGGTTTCCCTGGTCGAAGGGGCGATGGCGATCATGCTGATCGCCTTGTCGATGACCGGTACCGTGCGTTACCGGCGCGAGGAACGCATCGCCCGCCTGGCTGCACGCGACCCCTTGACCGCGCTGTACAACCGCCGCGCCCTGGAAGTACGGGCCACGCACCTGTGCAAGGAAGTCAGCGCGGCCCGGCCTGGGGCGCTGCTGCTGATCGATATCGACAACTTCAAGCTGGTCAACGACCTGCATGGCCATGCCGCCGGCGACCGGCTGCTGGTGGCGCTGGCCGAGATGATCCGCGCGGTGCTGCCGGAGCGCTCGCTGGCGGCGCGGCTGGGCGGGGATGAGTTCGTCATCTTGCTCAGCGATGCCAGCACCGAGCAGGTGGTGGCGCTGGGTGGGCAGTTGCGCCAGGAGTTCCAGGCCTTTGCCGAGCAGGCCGTGCCGACGCCGCAGGCGGTTACCTTGAGTATCGGTGCCAATGTGTTCGACCAGCCGCCGGCGAGCTTGGCGGCGTTGATCGAGCAGGGGGATGTGGCGCTGTATCAGTCCAAGCGCGGGGGGCGTGACAGCATTCGGCTGGTGGACCGCACGATGGTGAGTTCGGGCCGCTAGCAGGTTGGCCATGCCGGCCTCTTCGCGGGGCAAGCCCGCTCCCACAGGTTTTTTCACAAGCCGCTAAGGCTGAGCAGATCCTGTGGGAGCGGGCTTGCCCCGCGAAGGGGCCGGCAAGGTCTTCAGGTCACGACCTGATAGCAAGGTACATACGCTGCGCCACCGGGCAACTTCATCCGGTGCTGGTCGACGAACGCCTGCAACAGGCGCCCCAGCGGCTCCAGCACCGCACTGTCACCGCGGATCTGGTACGGCCCGTGTTCCTCGATCAGGCGGATGCCCTTGTCCTTGACGTTGCCCGCGACAATCCCGGAAAACGCCCGGCGCAGGTTGGCCGCCAATTCATGCGGCGGCAGTTCGCGGCGCAATGCCAGTTCGGCCATGTTGGCGTGGGTCGGGTCGAACGGGTGCTGGAAGCCCTCGTCGATCTTCAGCAGCCAGTTGAAGTGGAAGGCGTCGTTGCGCTCGCGGCGGAACTGCTTGACCTCCTTGAGCCCCTCGACCATCTGCCGGGCCACTTCGGCCGGGTCGTCGATGATGATCTGGTAGTGGCGCTGGGCAGCCTCGCCCAGGGTGGCGCCGACGAAGGCATGCAACTGCAGCAGGAACGGCTCGGCGCTGCGCGGCCCGGTGAGCACCACCGGGAAGGGCAGGTCGCGGTTGTCCGGGTGCATGAGGATGCCCAGCAGGTAGAGGAATTCCTCGGCGGTGCCGGCGCCGCCGGGGAAGATGATGATGCCGTGGCCGACACGCACGAAGGCTTCCAGGCGCTTCTCGATGTCCGGCAGGATCACCAGTTCGTTGACGATCGGGTTGGGCGCCTCGGCGGCGATGATGCCCGGTTCGGTCAGGCCCAGGTAGCGGCTGCCGTGCATGCGCTGCTTGGCGTGGGCGATGGTCGCGCCCTTCATCGGGCCCTTCATCACACCCGGGCCGCAGCCGGTGCAGATGTCCAGCTTGCGCAGGCCCAGTTCGTGGCCGACCTTCTTGGTGTACTGATATTCCTCGGTGCTGATCGAGTGGCCGCCCCAGCACACCACCATCTTCGGCTCCACGCCCGGGCGCAGGGTGCGGGCGTTGCGCAGCAGGTGGAAGACGTAGTCGGTGATGCCCTGGGAGCTTTCCAGGTCGATGCGCTGGCTGGCCAGCTCGCTTTCGGTGTAGACGATGTCGCGCAGGGCGCTGAACAGCATTTCACGGGTGCTGGCGATCATTTCGCCATCGACGAAGGCGTCCGCCGGAGCATTCAGCAGCTCCAGGCGCACGCCGCGGTCTTGTTGGTGGATGCGCACCTCGAAGTCCTTGTAGGCTTCGAGGATGGTCTTGGCATTGTCGACATGCGCGCCAGTGTTGAGGATGGCGAGGGCGCACTGGCGGAACAGGGTGTAGAGGCTACCGGTACCGACTTCGCTCAGTTGCTGGACTTCACGTTGCGACAGCGTCTCCAGGCTGCCTTTGGGGCTGACGGATGCATTGATGACATGGCGTTGGGGCATCTAAGTCTTTCCTGTGCAGGTAAAACATCCTTCTCTGTCACCACCATAAGTCATGCGAAGAGCTTTTGCACACCCAGCGTAATCGCCAGCCCGCCGCCCAGCAGCCAGAGGTTGAGGATCGCCCCGGTGGCCAGTGCACGCGGCCCTGCCTGGCGGATCTGGCTGTAGCGCGTCTCCATGCCCAGGGCGGTCATTGCCATGGTCAGGGCGAAGGTGTCGAGGCTGTTGATCACCCCGGTGACGTTGCCCGGCAGGATCTGCAGCGAGTTCACCAGCACCAGGCCGAGGAAGCCGAAGGCGAACCAGGGCAGGGCGATGCGGCCTTTGCCCTGGCCTTGGCCTGGCTGGCGCGCACGGCTGATCCACACCCCCACCACCAGCAGCACCGGCACCAGCAGCATTACCCGGGTCATCTTGACGATGGTGGCGATGTGCGTGGCTTCGGGGCTGATGTTGCTGGCCGCGCCCACCACCTGGGCCACCTCGTGCACGGTGCCGCCGAGGAACAGGCCGGCGCTGACGGTGTCCAGCGGCAGCCAGCCGGCGTTGATCGCCAGCGGGAAGATGAACATCGACAGGGTGCCGAACAGCACCACGCTGCCCACCGCCATGGCGCTCTTGTGCGGCGCGCTGCGCAGCGCCGATTCGAAGGCCAGCACCGCGGCGGCGCCGCAGATGGCGCTGCCGGCAGCGGTCAGCAGGGCGGTGTCGCGGTCCAGCTTGAACAGTTTCATGCCGACCCACAGGCCGATCAGAAGGGTGCTGGCGACCACCAGAAGCGACACCGTCAGGCCCGACCAGCCCACTTCGGCGATTTCCTGCAGGCTCACCCGCAGGCCGAAGAAGGCCACGGCGATGCGCAGCAGTTTGCGCGCCGAGAAGTTGATGCCCGCCGCCCAGCTGGCCGGCACGCCATCACGCAGCACGTTGCCGTAGAAGGCGCCGGCGACGATGCCGACGATCAGCGGGCTGATGCCCAGGTTGGCGATGGCCGGCAACGACGCCAGCTGGGTGACGGCGATGGCGAACAACGCGACGAACAGGATGCCGTTGAGCTGCCCTCGGGTGGAGAGGGTGGGCGCAAACGCGGGGTTGGACGGAACCGTGGCCATGTGAGTCCTCCGGGACATGATTCGATATGGCCTACGTTAATCCGGTTATAAGCTTATAAAAAATCGTAATTTAGGATGTGAAATATCCGTTTAGCTGATATTTTTAAAAAATGACCCCGGAACAGCTGATAACCTTCGCCACCGTTGCCGAGCACGGCAACATCAGCCATGCGGCCCAGGCCCTGCATCTGTCGCAGCCGGCTGTGTCGGGCCAGCTCAAGCTGCTGCAGGAAGCCTTCGGCGAGCCGCTGTACCAGCGCGCCGGCCGCGGCGTGCGCCTGACGGCGGCCGGTGAGCAGTTGCTGGCCCATGCCGAACGCCTGCGCGACACCTTCCGCCAAGCCCAGGCCCTGCGCGAGGCCATGCGCGGCCTGGAGCGCGGCACCTTGCGCATCGGTGCCAGCACCACCCCGGCCAGTTACCTGCTGCCGTACCTGATCGCCGATTTCCATGCCCGCTACCCGGACATCCTGGTCAGCACCACCCACGGCAACACCGCGGAGATCGTCGCCAACCTGGGCAGCGTCGATATCGCCCTGATCGAAGGCCCGCCCGGGCAGGAGCTGCCTTTAGGTACGGGGGTGACGCCCTGGCGCGAGGATGAGATCGTCGCCATCGTGCCCAGCGGCCATCCGCTGCTGGTGAACGAGCAACAGACCCTGGAGGCGCTCGGCAGCTACCCGCTGGTGCTGCGCGAGAGCGGTTCGGGGGTGAGGCAGATCATCGAGCGGGCGTTCGCCCGCCACGGCGTGGCGATGCGCGTGGCGCTGGAGATCGCCGGGGTGGAGGGGGTGAAAGAAGCGGTAAGGGCGGGGATGGGCATCGGCTTCGTGTCGGCGATGTCGATCAGGCACGAGGATGGTGCGCTGCGGATGTTGCACATTGCGCCCGAGCCGTTGGTCAGGCACTTCTCGATCCTCTTGCCGCATGCCGCGACCCCTTCGCGGGCCGCGGCGCGGTTCGTCGAACTGTGCCAGGTGTAGCAGGGCAGTCCCTTGCCCTGGCCAGCTGCAATCAACGGTTTTCGTCGCTTTTGCCGCTGTCGTCGTCCTCATCGAGCTGCGGCGTGTCCATGCCTTGCTCACGTTCACCCTCCGACTTGCTGCCGGCGCCATGGCCTCCCGTTGCGCCACGTTGCGCGCCGCCACCGGAGCGCTGCTGATCGTTTTTCCATTGATCGTCCGGCATCTGGCCACCTTTCTGGCCTGGGTCGTTGGTGACGTGCTCCGGGGTCTGCTGAGGGTTGCTGGTGCCTTGTTGTCCGCCTTTGCCTTGGTCGTTAGCCATGATCTTGCACCTCGTGAAATGCACACAGAAAGGCTGTGTTCACTTCCGACGTTGGCGGCATTCGGGTTGCTCCCAGTACTTTTGTATTACCGGACGGGGTGCACGAAAGTACTGGCAGCTGGACGTGTTGCATCGTAAATGCCGCTTGGCTAACAGGCGGGGCTCAGGGGTGCGCTTGCCTGAACTGCGCGACCTGGTGATCGAGCGCCATCTCGTCGCCGCACAGGATCGACTGTCTCCTCAGCGTACTGCTCGCCTGTTCGCTCAGGCACAAGTTTGTTTTCGGGGTTATTTCAGCTCTATGTTATTCAGCATCATTATCAAGTTACCCTGTGCGTGTTCAAGTATTGCAGAATATCACTCGACGTCTATTTTGTTGATCACGGGGGCCAAACAGGCCAGTTCTAGATCTTCACAAGCTTGAATAACACTTTCATCCCCGACGATACGAGCGGCTCCCTTCATGCGATGCGCGTGATTTCCCAGGGCATGCGAATCGTTTTCTGTCATTAATTCTTTTAGCTCCCCTAGATCCTTTTTGCAGCTGGAAAGTGCTTCCTGCAGTAATGCCTGCATCATTCCGAAATCGCCTCCGGTCAATGCATTGAGATTATCTTCAATTGAGAGGTGCGGGCTGACTAAAGCAACGGGGCCTGCCTCAATCGCAGGGTGTGAAACTGACAATGACCAGTTTGCCAAAATGCCAGTCAATGTAGCGAGACTTATGGGTTTGAACAGGCAGTCGTCCATGCCTGCGGCTCGGCATTTTTCCTTTTCTTCTAGCTGTGCATTCGCGGTGAAGCCCAGCACGGTACAGCGTGGGCGGCCACTGGCTTTTTCTTCCTTGCGGATGGCGCGTGAAAGATTATAGCCATCCATAACGGGCATATTGCAATCGGTAATCACTATGTCGAACGGCGACTCGCGCCAGAGGGCCAACGCCGCCAAACCGTCTGGTGCGTCGTGTACCGTCTGCTCAAGAAACTCCAATTGCTGTACCAGCAGCGAACGATTAGTATTTTGATCGTCCACTACCAGTATGCGTAAAGCAGAAGCTGGCTGCTGATTGCCAGTGGCAGTTGGGGAAACCTTACCCTGTACCGGACTTAGGATGTTGAAGAATAGAGATACACTGAGGGATGTGCCTTCGCCCAGCGTGCTGGTGATGTTCAGTTGGCCGCCCATGAGTTCACACAAAGAACGGGATATCACCAACCCCAAGCCTGTCCCTCCTTTGGATGAGGCCCCGTGATTGGCTTGTGAAAAGGGTTGAAACAACAACTTTAGATCGGAGGCGGAGATACCTATTCCGGTGTCTTTTACGGTGAGATCTACCTGCAATCGTTCATCGGCCAGCCGTTTACCTTGAATTGAGACGCTGACTTCACCCGTATCAGTAAACTTGATGGCATTACCTACCAAGTTCGATAACACCTGTTGAAAACGGATAGGGTCAACCAGCACATCGCAACTGACGGTGGCGTCAATATCGAGTTTTAAAGCGAGGTTTTTTTGTCGAGCCAAGCCATCGAATACCCGGGCTACGGATTCCACCAGCTCTCTGAGATTGGCTCGCTTAGGTGACAAGCTGACATGTCCGGACTCGATACGCACTACGTCCAGGATATCGCCAATCAGCTCAAGAAGACCCTTGGCAGAGTCGTATGCCACTTCGATTGCGGGGCGGTCAAAATGGCCTTGCTCAGCGCGTTTTAATGTAAGCTCTAACATACCGATCACAGCGCTCATCGGTGTGCGAATCTCGTGACTCATTGTCGCCAAAAATGTAGTTTTGGCCCGGCTTGATTTGTCGGCTAGCTCCTTTGCGGCACTTAGCTTTTCAAGCAACTCACGTCGCTCACTGATATCGATCCAGCCGCAGATGACCCCCCGAACTTCGCCAGCCGTATCGTGATACGGCTGAATCCAATGATAGATAATCAGCTTTGACTCGCCAATGTGCAGCGTACGGTCAGACTGGTAGGGGGTATCTTGCTCCATGACACGCAAATAGTCGTCATGAAGCTGAAGAACTTCCTGGCGATTTCGTTTTCCGCTTTCAAGCACGGTTTTACCGAACACATCGTTTTGCGCCATGCCGAAGGTTTCAAGGTAATTGTCATTGCATGTCAAGAGTCGACCTTCGCGATCGCGTACATAGATGGGGTGAGGTGTGCCATCGATCAATGCCCCCATAAACTTCAGCTGCTCATCGAGCAATCGTTCTGCTCGTATACGCTCACGAATTTGCCGGCGAATATAAAAGTTCCAGGCTACAGAGCATAGGATGAACAAAAACGCCCCTGCGCCGATCTGGTAGATCAACGTTTTATAGTCTCGCCAAGAGAGGCCGGCAAAGGCGGCTATCGGTCGCCAGCGATTGAAAATGACATCTAATTCATCGGGCGGAATGCTCAGGAGCGCACTATCCAGAATGCTGACAAGCTCCGTATCGGCGCGACGGGTGGCGAAAGAAAGGTAATTTTTGTCATGGCCAACAATGTCACTGATTCGCAATTTATCGCTATAAAGGTGTGCGATGTAGTATCGGGCGCCATGTAAAGTTGTGATCATCGCATCGGCACGACCTTCCGTGACATCCGTCATGGCTTCGAGGATTGTGGCACTGCTGATGATCTGGATGTCGGGATAGCCGAGTAGTAACTCTAGTTCCGCCGAGTCTGCAGCCACCGCTACCCGCTTGCCGCGCAGCTCCGGTAGGCTTGAAAGCGATTTGGAGGAGAGTGGCGTGACGATAACCAACGGCGTAGCAAGGAACGGCGAGGTAAACCGTATGCTGGCTTCGCGGGATAACGTGGGAATCAATAGGGCCAGATCCGTGCTTCCATTCAGCAGTTTGGCGCTCAAGCTTGTAAAACTATCAGTGCGCTGTATTTCAACGCGCAGGCCAGTGCGCCGTTCTATTAGCTCTAGTAGATCGGCGCCGATCCCACTGAAATTACCGTGGGCATCGAAAAACGCAAACGGTGCTTGGTCATCACTGACCAACAGCCGTGCCACAGGGTGCTGTTCAAGCCAGCGTTGCTGAGCGTTCGTAAGCTCGATCTGGTTAGGCGTCAACAGCCCACCGCCCCCTGACCAGCGTTTGGTGATCTCAGCGATTTTGGACTCACCCAAGGATTGAATCGTCGAGTCAATCAAATGTTTTAGTTGCACGTTGTCCCGGCGCAAGGCGAAAGCGAAGCCGTCGGTTTTCAGTTCAACGAATGAGTGCAGGCGAACATAGTTGAAGTAGTTGAGGTTGATCAAGTAGTTGCTGGATACGGTATCGCCCAAGTAAACATCTACTTTTCCAAAGGCGAGCGCTGCAAGGCCTTGGTCATTGGATGGGTACAATACGAATTCGGCGTTGGGATATAGCGCGTGAAGTTGGTTCAGCGGCAAATAATCATCTGTTACAGCCACGCGCAGGCCTGCGAAGTTCTTGGGTATCGGCCGGCGATCATCACTACGCATGAAGACAGCGGGTACATCTTTTGCGTAGGGCTCGCTTAACACGGTAAGCCCATCGGTGATCTCATAGCTATTCGAACTGCCCAGCAGATCGATCTCGCCATTTTCTAGTGCGGAGAGCGCACTACGTCGATCGACAAACGCTTTGATGACCACATCGACATGGAGTGCCTCTCTGGCGATACAGGCAATATCGGCAGCAATGCCTTCGTATCGAGTTCCGCTTGCAGTCATGACGTAGGGTGGAAAGTCAGGGCTGCCGTATCCTATTACCAGTCGACGCTTATCACGTAGCCATGCCCACTCTTCATTCGTCAGTGTCAGCTGAGGTTGCACGCGTTTACAGTCAAAGCGACTTGAGATTTGTAGTGTGTTGAGCGGAGCCGAATGTGCGAAATCTAGACTTATAAAAAATAATAGGGGGCAGAAAATAACATTGCAAAGCCATTTGAGCATCATTGGTTCTCATGCCTGCCCGAGGAGGCTGTTTTGCAGTTTGAATAATTCGGCATCAGTGACAATTCCCAATTTTCGATAAGCCGTCTGCTTTTGACCGCTAATCGTTTTTGGGCTTCGAGAAAACTTCAACGCAATTTGATTCACTGACATGCCGTCAAGGCAACAGCGTAATACCTCTTTTTCTTTGGGTGAAAGGGAAGGTGCATTTAAAAGGTCTTCGGGTGGGGAACAGCCATCAGCGATAGCAAACTCGGGGCTATCGGACTGCATCGCGCCAAGCGCGAAACTCAGAGAATCTGACAGGTATAGCCTACCTGATGCCACCGTCCGAATGGCAGTAACGAGATCATCAACGGACTGTGATTTTCCCAAAAAGCCGTTAACACCTGCTCTGAGCGTCAAACTGACGACTGCCAAACGCTCCTCGGATGACGAAATGAGGATGTTTAGCTTCGGGTACTGTTTGCGCAACAGTCGAATCAAATTAAGTCCATCAAGCTCTCCATCGTTGAGCTTGTAGTCCAAAATTAGAAGATCCACTTCGTTCGCGCGCAATCCTTCTAGCAACTGAGGACTGCCGGCGTAGAGCCCTACGACGCTAAAGTCTTCCTCGCTAGAGAGTCTCGATTTCATCGCGAGTCTAATGAGTGAGTGATCATCCAAGATTGCCAGGCGTAAGGGGGTTGCGGCTGACCAGTGCATGGTTGGACTCCAATGATGAGCGCAGAGTGGCTTTGGTGCACCTACGCATTATATCGCCAATGTAAAGCTCAAGAACCTGATGCAGGTTAAAGACCCGGCGGGAGGAAACAGGGCCCTCAAGAAGCAATTACGTCCTGCAAGGCCTCAAGGCTGCGGGTTTCAAGCTTGCATATGCTGGCTACCGAAAGCGTGACGCCACGAAGACTTGTTGCCCTCAAAATACCAGTCGACCAAATGCGCCTGGCTCATCGGTCTCGCGTAAAGATAGCCTTGGCCCCAGTCGTAGCCGAGGCTAACCAAATGATTGAGCTGCTCGACGGTCTCGATACCTTCAGCCACCAATCGTATGCCTAGCTGGCGTGCAAGAGTGAGTGCACTATTAATCACTGCGCCGTAACGTACTTCCTCGTAATGCTGCACAAAACCGGCATCCAATTTGATTTCGTTAAAGGGCATCTGGCAAAGACGTTCTAGTGAAGAATACCCCACTCCAAAATCATCGATGGCGAGACTGACGCCCATCATGCGCAGCCGTACCATATTCTCCATACTGATGTCAGGTAAATGCATCAGTCCCTTCTCGGTCAGCTCCAGAATCAATCCGGCAGGTGACGCGCCGTGAATACGTAAAGCCTCTTTAAGGTTGTTGACGAAATTGGGGTTGGACATCTGTGAGGCGTCCACATTGAAAGCGAGCTTGAACGGATGCTCACGAGATTGCACAGTTCGTTGCAAGCTAAGGCCCTGACTCAATAGACTAAAGAACATATCATCCACGAGTCCGTTGCATTCGATCGTTGGAAGGAACGCGGCCGGAGACAGCAATCCGCGTTTAGCGCTCTGCCAGCGCACCAACACTTCTGCGCCATCCATAGTTCCGGTTTGCAAATGAAATTTCGGTTGAAAGTAGGCGCGAAACTCCTGGTGCCGAACGGCATCACGTATTTCTTGTTCCGTAGGCTCGTCGGCACTTGCTGGTAGGACTAGCGGGTTGGTTTTCTGCACGGGCTCATATTTTGCTATAAGCATTTCAAGTGATTCAATGTGCAACGGTTTGCCGACACTGCCTAATAGCTTGAGGCCTTGTGTTGTGACGATCCGATCCACGGCTCGTAATAATTCATCAGTGACTGAGCTGCAGATGATCACAGCGTTTATTAGCTGGGCGTCATGGGCAAGGCGAAGAAATGTCAATCCATCCATTCCTGCCATATTTAAATCACAGACGGCTATGTCGACGGGGCCGCCACTGGATATTAAGGATAACGCTTCTCTTCCGTCTGCAGCCTCGATGACATGAGTATGGCCTAGGCGGTTGAGTAAGTTAACGATCGCCGCTCTTTGGAATGCGTGGTCTTCCAGAACCAATATGCGCAGTGACTTCATAAATCTGAAAGCTCCAATGCCGATGAGGAGATTTATGTCGCTGGGCTTCAGTTTGGCGACGAGAAATGATGGGCCCATTTTAGAGTTTTGCTGATTAATCGTGACACACAAGGGCGGTGACTATAGGCACTATTCTTAATTGCCGCATTAAGGATTGTCTCAATTCCGCGGGTGCTTTTTCATGGGCTAACCCCGTGACCAGTGGACTGTGATTTTGAGGATATCCTTAATGACTATTGATATCGGGGCGGCCTATCCTTCGCTGGCATTTCTACCAAACACTCCACCCCAATGAGTATTAAAAATGAGAAAAGTTACGTTCGCGGTTCTGGCCTTTTCTTTCGTGGCAGCCTCCACAACAGCAATGGCCGCGGCCGTTAAGGGCGGTAGCGGTCAGATTAACTTCACCGGCAGTATCAACAATGACGCTTGCTCGGTTGACGGCAGTACTGGCAAGGATAAAGTGATTTCCGTTGATATGGGTGCTGTTTCTATTAAAGACATGGGTACTGATGCAGCGCCTACGGCTGGGCGACTCGCTGCCACCGATTTCAATTTGAAAGTTAACTGTAATGCCGGTACCAAGGTTTCGATGCTGTTTAAACCTACGCTCAATGGTGGCTCCGGCTTGGTCAGTGGTAAAACCGTACTGAAGCTGCAAGGTGCTGATGCGGCTCAAGGTGTAGGTATTGCTCTGATTGACAGCAGCGGCCAGCTCATTGATCTGAGTTCTGAAGCTACTGCCAAGGTCGAAACTTCGCTCGATGGCGATGAAGCAGCGGCGGGTGGTGACGGTACTCTGACCTTCTCTGCTGCCTACGTCACCACGGGCGATATCAAAGCGGCTACCGCGGGTAGCGGTAACGCCACCCTGCCATTCGTTCTTCAGTACGAGTAAACCTTGTTTAGCTCGGGACGATGCTGAGAAGCATCGTTCCGGACAATTATTGTTTTCAGGTAAATAGCAAATGGTATGTCGTTCCCTTGTTTTATGCCTTGGGCTGGCAGGCCTTATTAATGCGCCGTCGGTAGCTGCCAGTATTTCCCTGAGTGCAACTCGGGTGATATTTGATGGCGCGCATCGAGAAGCGAACATTATGGTGCGCAATAGCGGGCAGACTGTATTGGTACAGTCATGGCTTGACAGCGGTGATAATAATGAAGAGGCCCCTCCATTTGCGGTAACACCTCCACTGGCAAGGGCGGAAGCCAATCAGCAACAGCTTTTAAGAATTCTATATGAAGGGCAAGGAATGCCCAGCGATAAAGAGTCCGTGGTCTGGCTCAACGTGCAGGAAATCCCTCAGAGCTCCGCCCCGGGGTCTAATGTACTGCAGCTCGCGGTGCGCCAACGTATAAAAGTTTTCTTTCGCCCGGATGGGCTGATTGAAGACCCTGCTAAGGCGCCAGAACTGTTGGCCTGGCGCCTGGAGACTCATGCTGGGAAGTTATCATTGAGTGTGTCAAATGATAGTAAGTTTTATGTTTCCATCGCTGACATCAAAGTGGGGGAGGGGAAGCGCTATGAAAAAATTGTCGACTCAACGATGATCGGCCCAGGTGAAAAAAAGTCATTTGCTCTCGGTAAGAAGAATATGAGCATTCAGCATGAGTTGAATTTCTCGGCAATCAATGATTATGGTGCCCAGCAAGCATTTGAAGCGCCCCTGTTTGAAGGGGTGTCGCACGCCAGTCGTGTCGTGGAGATGCAAAAATAATCAGGGGTAATTATTAGTTTCGAAAGATATAGCGTTGCTCGCTTGGTTCATTTGGGTCTTTTTATTTTAAAATCAAAAAAGGCTATTTAGATGTTTTTCTCCTCATTTGGCGCGTCTGAAAATCGTATGAAAGTGCGCCGTCTTTATTTGAGGCCAATAACATTCTACTTGGCACGCAGCCGCATTAATCCGCTCTACCTTGCGATAAGCCTGGCCATGTGCAGCTTGGCGAGGGCTAACGAAAGTGAAAGTGTTCTTGCTGAGTCGTTTAACACATCTTTTCTTCAGGGCTCCTCTGCCGTCGACCTGAAACCGCTGCTAAATGCCAATAGCGTGCTGCCAGGTCAATATCGAGTGGATGTCTATAGTAATGGGACGTTGGTCGGGCGCCGCGATGTTGAATTTGAGCGCTCTCCACACAGTGACAGAATTGAGCCGCGTATTACGTTGGAATTGCTCAAGCAATTGGGCGTGGATCTGAAAAAACTGCAACAGCAAGGGCTCATCGATGAGCAAGTACCACAGCACAGTTATTATTTACCATTGCTCATTGATCAAGCCAGTTTGCGGTTTGATGCAAGCCGCCTCAGGCTGGACGTCAGCGTGCCCCAAGTGGCGATGGCGCGTGGCGTTCGAGGTTATGTAGATCCCGAATTATGGGATGAGGGTGTGACGGCCGGTTTTGTCAATTATCAGCTTAGCACTACCCGCAACAGGTCAGATACGGGAAATCAAATATCAAGTAATTTAGGCCTGCGCAACGGAATTAATTTCGGTGCATGGCGTGTGCGAAATGAATCAAATTTCAGCAGTTCGACAGGGCAACCTGATCGATTCGTGAGTAATCGTACTTTTGTCCAGCATGACTTGACTGCGATCAAGGGGCAATTTAGTGCGGGTGAAATATTTTCCGATTCGGATATCTTCGACAGTATTCGTTATCAAGGTGTGAAAGTGGCGTCAGATACAGGCATGCGAGCGGACAGTGAGCGCGGCTATGCACCTATTATTCGTGGTGTCGCTGAAACCAATGCCACCGTTGAGATTCGCCAAGATAACTACATTCTCTACACCACCGCCGTACCGCCAGGACCTTTTGAGATTAGTGATATATATCCATCTGGCTCTAATGGTGATCTGGAAGTCGTAATTATAGAGGCGGATGGTCGTCGAAAAGTAAGTAAGCAGGCATTCGCTGCGCTGCCGACCATGGTTCGGGAAGGCCAGTTGAAATATAGTTTTTCGGCGGGTAAATATACGAACAATGCCGATGGTTTCAAATCGCCAACGTTTGCGAGCGGCACGTTTGCCTATGGTCTGACCAGCAACTTTACAGGCATTTTTGGCGTGCAGGCGAGCGCAGGATTCCAGGCACTTTCGGTAGGGGGGGCTCGTAATACGCCCATTGGCGCAATGTCCTTGGACATGACGCAGTCGTCGAGCCACTCCCTCGGCAAGGTGGTGCAGGGCGGCAGCGTCCGAGCGCTCTATGCGAAGACCTTCACTGGCACTGATACCACGTTTACCCTGGCGGCTTATCGCTACTCGACCGAGGGGTATCGTACGTTGAAGGATCACATTGAAGAGGTCAGCAAAGGAGTTTCCCAGCGCGGTGGGAACTCCAAGACACGTACAGACCTGACGATAAACCAGACACTGGGCGACACCGGGCAGTTTGGCGCGTTTTACCTAAATGCCAGTGATCAGCGCTACTGGGATCGTAAAGGATCGCGCAGTTTTTCTGCAGGCTATAGCAATAACTGGCGGGATTTGAACTACAACGTGAGTTTAAGTAAAACACGAGAGTTTACAGCAGGGGCTGGCAGTCGAGAGGATACTCAGTTCAGCGCTTCAATTTCGTTCCCGTTGGGAGGCAGCGTGCGTGCGCCCCGTGCGTATGTTTCAACCAATCATCAGAAAGCGGGCGCAAGTTCCCAGGCCGGAGTTAACGGTTACCTGACAGAACAAGGCGATACCTATTACTCTGCACAAACGGGTCGCGATGTTGAGGGTGATCAAAGTGGTTCGTTCAGTTTGAACACACGCACATCCATGGGGGATGTGGGAATGAGTTACAGTCGTGGCAGTGGTTACAGCTCTCATAATATCAATGCTTCAGGGTCGATTGTGGCACATGCGGGTGGCGTGAATTTTGGGCAAACGGTGGGTGAAACGTTCGCTTTGATTGAAGTGCCTGGCGCAACGGGCTTGGAGGTCGCCAGTTACAGTGGCGTTAAAACAGGTCGTAATGGTTACGCCGTGCTCCCAAACGCCCAACCTTATCGGGTGAATTGGGTGACACTGGACACACGTAACTTGGGGGGCGCTATTGATCTGGAAAGCGCAACGCAGCAAGTGGTGCCGCGGCGTGGCGCAATAGTCCGGGCTCGTTTCGTAGGCAAGAAGGGCCGGCGTGTACAGTTCGATCTGTTCGATGCTCAAAACAGTAAGATTCCATTCGGCGCTGCAGTAGAAGATGAACAAGGCAAGCAGCTTGCAATATCTGATCCTACCGGTAAAGCGCTTGCGCTGGTGACGGAGGATAGCGGAACACTGATTATAAAGTGGCAGGGTCGTCAGTGTTCAGCGCCCTACGTCTTGGCTAAAGATAAAACGCCCTTAAATTATGACCGTTACAGGCTGCAGTGTAGTGAGCGCCAATACCTTAGTAACGCGGCAGTGTTGTAGTTTTCAGACAGGTAAGGCGTTGCCGTATTGTGCTTAACGTCCATGGTGAGTGGTTGTTGTGTTGAATGGAATGAGGTTGTTCAATGAATTGGCAGGTTCTAATTGTGCTTTTGACGTCGCTAGGTTGTGTCGCAACGGCTGACGCCAAGTGTTCGCAGTTGAACACCAGCACCGGGCAGCCGGTAGCTAAACCGCAGACGATTAATTTCACCGCTCCTGCAACGATCGATGTTGCTGCGGACGGTATCGCCCTAACGGTATTCGACGCTATTTCAAAAGGGGCAAACAATACGCTGGTGATTACGTGCAACCCTAGTGAATACACCGGGCTCAAGGTTGAGCCCTCGCGGGGGTTAACCCCCGCTTCGGGTAGTGTATTTCCGCTGGGGGATACAGGGCTTGATTTCAGAATAACTATCGAAGGGTTTACTGCTTTTTTTCCAGTGGCAAGTGCTCAGCCACAATTTTATATACCTTATGGTACGCGCGTAGAATATCCGGACGGGCCCTATAGGCTCTACCTCGTCAAGAATCGAGAGGTGCCTCCAGGCGCCACTATTCCAGCAGGGCTTTTGGGTAGCTGGGTTTCTCAAAGTGGCGGGGTGATCGTCAATTTCAATTTGATGAACTCAATTCGAGTCGTTACGTCGTCGTGTTCGGTTGAGAGTACTAATGTACAGATGGGCGATAAATATCAATTACACATGCTACGCGACGTTGGCGACACCACCGCGCCGGTGCCGTTTAAATTATTGGTGAAGGATTGCGGCAAGGGCGTAAATAGAGTGCGCTTTACTTACGATACTCTCCCCGGGGTCACCTCCATCGACGGCATTATACCCTTAGACGCGAAATCTTCTGCAAAGGGCGTGGGGTTAAAACTTATGGATGACAAGGGAACCCTACTCAAAATGAAGCAGGGGTATACGCTTGCAAACTATACTGCCGGTGCGGCAAGCGCGGAGCTTAGCCTCACTGCTGCCTACGTTAGATTGGCTGATGATGAACTCAAAGCGGGTACAGCTAACGCCAGTGTGAGATTCACTGTGACGTATTTGTAGTCGGTTTGGGGCGCGAGCGAGTGTTTTAAAATTTTCATTTTTGAGAATTTCCTTATAGAGGAAATCATCGTCAGAATCCTAATATGTGACCGCCTTTGAAAGGGCAGTACAAGCATGTTAATTAGGAGTCGAAATGAAGAAGTATCTTAGCGCTGCCGCATTGGTCGCTGCTGCCGTTCTCGCAAGTGGTTGCACCAGTTACAATGTTAGCCAGCCAATTGCTCCTGTAGCTGGCGTGGTCAAGACAGACTTGAAAGCCGACGTTGCCGTGGGTGGCGAGATCAGTGGCCAATCCCAGGTCAATATCCTGTTTGGCGTATTCAAGTTCGGTGGTGATAATCAGTTCGCCGACGGAGTGACCTACGGCGCCGAGAGCGGTTCAGGGATGAGCTTCGCTGCCTTTGACCCGGTGTCCTCGGTCAAGGCTGCTGCAGCTTACAAGGCGGTGAAAAGTTCAGGTTCCGACTTGATCGTAGCGCCGCGTTATGAAGTAAACGTGGAGGACTACTTCATCTTCAAAAAAGTGGATGTGAAGGTAACCGGTAGTAAGGGCAATATCAAAAATATTCGCTGATGAATGCCGGGCGGGGTGCATAACCCCGCCCTCCGCTAAATATTGCAGCATCCGCCAGGCCATCGGCTGTAAAGCCCATTATCAACTGCGGCACTCGCATCCGTCGTGTTGCCGTCGAAGCGTTGAGAAAGTTCAGGCAGTGCTCACCGGTGTTCGGTGCATGTCGAGGATTCTGCAGCGGTATCGAAATCGAGCGCCGCGCGGGCGGCGCTCGATCTCAAAATCAATCAGATCCCGAGGCATGCACCCGAACTGCTCCGCTTAGGCTGCCGCCATCTTGGCACTCATCTGCCGGCGACGATAGGCACTGTCGCGGCTGGCCAGCCACCAGTACAGCGGCGAGGTAATCACCAGGCCCACCAACCAGGACAGGTCGGCGCCGTTGATGTGCGCGGAAATCGGCCCCACGTACAGCGGCGTGTTCATGAACGGAATCTGCACCACGATGCCCACCGCGTAGGCGATCAGCGCCTGCGGGTTGTAGCGGCCGTAGATACCGCCGTCGACCTTGAAGATCGACTGGATGTCGTAGTCGCCCTTGTGGATCACGTAGAAGTCGATCAGGTTGATCGCCGTCCACGGCACCAGCACCACCAGCAGCACCAGCACCATGTCGACGAAGTGGCCGATGAAGTCCGCCGAGGCGCACACCGCCACCACGCAGCAGCCCGCCAGCACCACCAGCGACAGCACCGCACGGCTCTTGGCGGTGGGGATCCAGCGGTAGGCGAAGGTCTGGATCAGGGTGATGATCGACAGCACCGCGCCATACAGGTTGAGGGCGTTGTGGCTGATCACGCTGAGCAGGAACAGCACCAGCATGATCGGGCCGAGGGTGCCGGTGGCCAGCTTGACCGCGTCCATGGTGTCCATGCCGGCCGGGATCGCCAGCACCGCCACGGCGCCGAAGATGAACGACAGGCTCGAACCCAGGGCCGAGCCCAGGTAGGTGGTCCAGAAGGTCGAGGAGACCTTCACGTCGGCCGGCAGGTAGCGCGAGTAGTCCGACACATAGGGGGCGAAGGCGATCTGCCACAGCGCCGCCAGCGACACGGTGGCCAGCCAGCCGGCCAGGTTGAAGCCGCCGCGGGTGAGGAAGTCGTCACTTTGCACATGGCTGAAGATGTAGCCGAAGCCGACCACGATCCCGATGCCCAGCACCCAGGTGCCGATGCGGTTGAGCACGTGGATGAAGCGGTAGCCGATGATGCCGATGATCCCCGAGCCCAGCGCGCCGACGACGATACCGACCGGTACCGGCACCGAATCGACCACGCCATGCAGCGACTTGCCGGCCAGCACGATGTTGGAGGCGAAGAAGCCGATGTACATCACCCCGGCGATCACCACCACCAGCAGCGCGCCGAGCGAGCCGAACTGGGCGCGGCTCTGGATCATCTGCGGGATGCCCATCTGCGGGCCCTGGGCCGAGTGCAACGCCATCAGCACCCCGCCGACCAGGTGGCCGACCAGGATGGCGACGATGCCCCACACCAGGTTCAGGTGAAACAGCTGCACGCCCAGCGCGCCGGTGACGATGGGTAGCGGCGCGATATTGCCGCCGAACCACAGTGTGAACAGATCCCTTACCTTTCCATGGCGGTCTTGCGGGGGCACGTAGCCGATCGTGTGTTTTTCTATGAGGGGTGCCGAGTTGGCTGCACTGGTCATGACTGACTCCAAGGCAAGGTTGGGCAACGAGGGCTGCCCGGGTACGTGCCGGCGATGGGCGACGCGTTCTTGTTGGAGCGATGATGCGGGGTGCGGGGGTTAGGAGAAATAAGTAAATATGTGCCCATAAACGTTAAAAAAGCTAAGGCTGACAAAAGGTTAAGGGACGAGTGGCTGCAAGGAGCGGGCCATCGGGCGGTAAGGCCCGAGGTTGGGCGGTTGGGTTGGGAATGGATCCAAACGGATGTGCCGGGATGGTGCGTGGTGCGCGATTGCGGGGCAGGGCATGTGTTGCCTGTGCCGGCCCTTTCGCGGGGCAAGCCCGCTCCCACCGGTACTGTGCAGAACTGTGGAATGTAACTGTGGGAGCGGGCTTGCCCCGCGAAAGGGGCCCCAGGCATCAACGCCGATCTACGTCGGCAGCATGCGGTCCTGAATCACCTCTTTCATCACCAGCGTCGAACTCAGCCGCTTCACATTGGGAATGCTGGTCAACTGCTCGTCATACAGCTTCTGAAACGCCGGCAAGTCCTTGGCCACCACATGCAGCAGGTAATCCGGGTCGCCAAACAGCCGCTGCGCCTCGACGATCTGTGGTATTGCGCTGACGGCCGCCTCGAAGTCCGCCACCGGCTGGCGGGTCACTTCGCGCAGGGTGACGAACACCAACGCCGCGAAATTCAAGCCCAGCGCGCTCGGCGCCAGGCGGGCGTGGTAGCCGAGGATGGCGCCGCTCTCCTCCAGCGCCTTGAGCCGCCGGTGGCACGGCGACAGGCTCAGGCCCACGCGGTCGGCCAACTCGGTCACCGACAGGCGACCATCTTTTTGCAGTTCGGCAAGGATCTTCCGGTCTGTGCGGTCCATTGGGGAGAATCTTCCAGTAAATAAAGGTTTCGGGGAAATATACGGAAGAAAATCCTCAGGCGAAATCTTTACGCTTTCCAGCAACCGCAAACCTTGTGAAGGAAGACGTGAAGTGGCGATCAGTGTGCTGACGGCGTTCTGGGCCGTGTCCTTGTTGTTCGTGATTACTCCCGGCGCCGACTGGGCCTACGCCATCTCGGCGGGCATGCGCGGGCGCTGGGTGATGCCGGCGGTGGCGGGGATGCTGTCGGGGCATTTCCTGGCCACCCTGGTGGTGGCGGCGGGGGTCGGCAGCCTGCTGGCCGGGCACCCGCTGGCGTTGACCTTGCTGACCCTGGCTGGCAGCAGCTACCTGCTGTGGCTGGGCGGCAACCTGCTGCTGAGCCCGGCATTGCCCGAGGCGGGGCAGGGCGGTGCCGGGGAAACGGGGTCGCGCTGGGCCTTCAAGGGCTTTTGCGTCAGCGGGCTCAACCCCAAGGTGTTCTTGCTGTTCCTGGCCTTGCTGCCGCAGTTCACCGACCCGCAATCCAGCTGGCCGGTGCCGGTGCAGATCCTGTTGCTAGGGCTGGTGCACCTGTGCAGCTCGCTGGTGATCTATTCGCTGGTGGGCTATGGCGCCAAGGCGGTGCTAAGCACCCGGCCGGGGGCGGCGAAGCTGGTGGGCAGGGTGTCGGGGTTGGCGATGATACTGGTGGCCACGGGGTTGATCATCGGGCAGATGCGCTGAAACCGCTGCAAACGTTCACCTACCCAGCACCTTAGCCAGCATCTGGCACACCTGCTCCGCCGAATAGGGTTTGGCCAGGAAGGCAAAGCCGTCGTGGCCGCCCTCGGCGATCGCCTCGCTGTATCCCGAGGTCAGGATCACCGGCAGCTGCGGCCGCTGGCGGCGCAGTTCGCGGGCCAGTGCCAGGCCGCCCATGCCCGGCATCACCACGTCGGAAAACACCGCATCGAATTCGCCCGCCGGGCCGGCCAACTGGGCCAGGGCGTCTTCGGCCGAGTGCGCCCAGCTGACCTGGTAGCCGTGATCTTGCAGGATGTGCGTGGTGAAGGTGCCCAGGTCGGGGTTGTCCTCCACCACCAGTATCCGCCGCCGTGCACCTGCCGCATGGGGCGCGGCGGGCAGCGCAGCGGTAGCCTCGGCTGCGGCAGGCGGCGCCTCTTGCGGCAGGTACAGGGTGAAGGTGGTGCCCTGGCCCTCGACGCTGGCCACCTCGATGTCGCCGCCGGACTGCTTGGCGAACCCGAACACCTGGGACAGGCCCAGGCCGGTGCCCTCACCGGGCGCCTTGGTGGTGAAGAACGGATCGAAGATGCGTTCCAGCAGCCCGGCGGCGATACCGACGCCGGTGTCGGTCACCGAAATGGCGGCAAATACCCCGCCTGGCGCCGGCTGCCCGCGCAGGCCAGGCATGCGCTGGCCGGCCTGCAGGCGCAGGCGCAAGGTGCCTTCGCCGGCCATGGCATCGCGGCCATTGAGCATCAGGTTGATCACCGAGGTTTCGAGCTGGCCGAGGTCGGCGCGGATATGGCAAGGCTGCGTGGGCAGCTCCAGCTCCACCTGGATCCTCGCACCGGTGGCGGTGTCGAGCATGTCGGCCATGGCCTGCAGGCGCGGCCCGGCCTCGAACACTTGCGGGCTCAAGGCCTGCTTGCGGGCGAAGGCGAGCAACTGGCCGGTCAGCTTGGCGCCGCGGTCGACGCTGTCGGCCATGGTCTTGAGGTAACGCTCGCGGCGGCCTTCGTCGAGGCCGGGGCGCTGCAGAAAGTGCAGCGACGAACGGATGATGGTCAGCAGGTTGTTGAAGTCATGGGCCACGCCGCCGGTCAACTGGCCGATGGCTTCGAGCTTCTGCGCCTGGCGCAGCACGGCTTCGGTGTGCAGCAGCTGGGTCGTGCGCTCTTCGACGCGCTGCTCCAGGGTGGCATTGAGCACTTCCAGGGCCGCCATCGCCTCGCGCACCTCGGCGTGGGCCTGCACCCGCTGGATATGCGACCAGCAGCGCTCGGTCACTTCGCGGATCATGCGCAGCTCGTAGCCAGTCCACACCCGCGGCGCCTTGTCGTGGATGGCCATCAGCGCGGTCAGGCGCCCATCCTTGATCAGCGGCATGCAAATGGTCGCGGTAATGCCGATGGCCTGGAAGGTCGCGGCTTCTTCGCGGGGCAGTTCGCTGAGGTTGTCGTTGATCACCAGCGCCTCGCCCGCGCGCAGGCGGCTGACGGCCAGGCGGCCGAAATCGGCCAGGCGGTACTGCCCGATCAGCCGGGGCGAGCCAGGCGCCACCGCATCGCCGCAGATGTTGAAACCATCCTGGTCGGCGTCCATCACTGCATAGGCGCAGCTGGACAGCTGCAGGTGCTCCACCAGCATGGCCGTGGTGATGGCCATGATCCGCTCGGGGTCGGTGGCGTTGGCCACTTCGCGGCTCAGGCTGTCGAGAAAGCTCAGGCGCTGGCTGTTGACCACGTTGGTGGTGGTTTCGGTGACCGTGTCGAGCATGCCCAGCACGCGGCCGTCGACGCCCCGTATCGGGCTGTAGCAGAAGGTGAAGTAGGCGCGTTCGGGGCCGCCGTTGCGGTCGATGACCAGCGGGAAGTCTTCGATGTACACCGCTTCGCCGGCCATGGCGCGCGCGGCCATCTCGGCGATTTCGCCCCAGGCTTCCTGCCACACGTCGCTGAACGGGCGGCCCAGGGCCAGCGGCTTGCGGCCCAGGATCGGGGTGAAGGCGTCGTTGTACAGGGTAATCAGCTCGGGGCCCCAGAGCACCGCCTGGGGGAAGCGCGAGCCCAGGCACAGGGCGACCGAAAGTTTCAGGGCGTCGGGCCAGGTCTCCAAGGGGCCTAGGGGGGTGTTGCTCCAATCGTGCTGGCGGATGCGCTCGGCCATCTGCCCGCCGCCCTCTAGCCATTTCGCCATGTGTTTTGCCATTCCTTTAGACCGGGATGACAAGGGTGCACCGAGAATGGCGAAATGGCGAGGGGATTATGCCAGGCCTCATCGCCGGCAAGCCGGCTCCCACAGGTGATGCACTGCCTCAGGCTCAGCGGATGAAATGCACCTTGCCGGTATCGTCGTTGCCCATGTAGATGCCATACACCCCCGCCTGGCGCTCGAGAATGTAGCGCTCGAGGATCTGCCGGATCGCCGGGTAGTAGATCTCGTCCCAAGGGATCTCATCGGGCGCGAAGAACTTGTAGGCCAGGGTTTCCGGCCCGTACTGCCCGGTCTCTTCGGTGGCGATGGCGCGGAAGATGATGTACACCTCTGAGATGGTCGGCACGCTGAAGATCGAATACGGCGAGACGATCTCCCCGCGCACGCCGCTTTTTTCCCACACCTCGCGCAGGGCCGCCTGTTCGGTGGTTTCACCCGCTTCCATGAACCCGGCCGGCAAGGTCCAGGTGCCGGGGCGCGGCGGGATGGCGCGCTGGCACAGCAGGTACTTGCCCTCGCGCTCGATGATGCAGCCGGCGATGATCTTCGGGTTGATGTAGTGGATGTAGCCGCAGCCGGGGCAGTGCAGGCGCTCGTGGGTGTCGCCGGTGGGAACGCCCCGGGCCAGTTCCGTGGTGCAGTGCGGACAGTAGCGCGGGGCGGTGGGCATGTTCAGCGGCCTATGCGGGGTTCTTTGAGGACCAGGGGCTCGACGATTTCGCGCACCTTGGCGTTGTCGTCCTGCTTCTGGCGCAGGTAGTCCAGGGCCACCTTGGCGGCGGCGCGCACGTGATCGACCGAGGCCTGGTGGGCGGCCAGCGGGTCGCCGCTCTTGATCGCCTCGACGATCTTTTCCATTTCACGGTTGCTGGCGCCGCGGCGGTTCTCCTGCGACACCGAGGTGGCGCGCAGGTAGCTGATGCGTGCCTGCAACTGGCGCAGCTGCTGCGCCGCCACCTGGTTGCCGGAGCCTTCCAGAAGCACGTCGTAAAAGCCCTGCACCGAATCCAGCACCTGTTGCAGCTCGCCTTCCTCGAGCGCCTCGCGGTTGACCTCCAGCGCCCGCTCCAGGGCGCGGATGTCCTTGGCCTTGGCGTTGAGGGTGAACAGCTGCACGATCAAACCTTCGAGCACGCAGCGCAGCTCGTAGATGTCGCGGGCATCTTCCAAAGTGATGATGGCCACGCGCGGGCCCTTGGCGTCGGCGAACTCCACCAGCCCTTCGGACTCCAGGTGGCGCAGGGCTTCGCGCACCGAGGTGCGGCTGACGCCGAGGCGGTCGCAGAGGTCGCGCTCGACCAGGCGGTCGCCCGGCAGCAGGTGGAAGTTCATGATCGCGCCCCGCAGCTTGTCGAGCACGATTTCACGCAGGGTAACGGGGTTGCGGTTGACCTTGAAGCTGTCGTCGAGTGGCTGGCGTTTCATCAGGTGCGCTCTTTATGAGGCTGTTGCGCCAACATCACGGAGCACCCCGAACCTGGGCACTCCTTGCAGTGGTTCGAACAGCCCGTTGTTAACGGGTTGACTCCGTGTCGGCTTCGGCGAACGCTTCGCGGGCCAGGCGGAAACTGTCCACCGCCGCGGGCACGCCGCAATAAATACCGACCTGGAGCAGGATCTCGCGAATCTGTTCACGGCTCAGGCCATTACGCAATGCGCCGCGAATGTGCAATTTGAGCTCGTGGGGCCTGTTGAGCGCGGAAATCATTGCCAAGTTTATCATGCTGCGCTCTTTGAGCGACAAGCCTTCGCGGCCCCAGACGTGGCCCCAGCAGTACTCGGTAACCAGCTCCTGCAAGGGCTTGGTGAAGTCGTCGGCGTTCTGCATGGAGCGGTTGACGTAGTCCTCGCCCAGCACCTGGGTGCGGATCTTCAGGCCTTTTTCGTACTTTTCGTTGCTCATGGCATCGCTCCGGATAAAAACAGGGGCCGCAACCGAGTGGTGAGGGATAGCGCGGCCCCCAAAAAGGGGGTGGCACAGGGCCGCTGCGCGGCCCAATCGCCGGCAAGCCGGCTCCCACAAAACCTGTAGGAGCCGGCTTGCCGGCGATTGGGCTGCAAAGCAGCCCCTCTCAGCATCAACCCAAGGGCGGCAGGGCGCCCAGCTTGCCCTTGTGGTAGACCATCGGCGTCGCCGGGTCGGCCGGCAGCACCAGGTTCTTCACCGCGCCGACGATGATCGCGTGGTCACCGCCGTCGTACTCGCGCCACAGTTCGCACTCGATGATCGCCGTGGCCTTGGCCAGCAGCGGGTTGCCCAGCTCGCTCAGGTGCCAGTCGATGCCCTTGGCCTTGTCCTTGCCCTTGCCGGCGAAGGCATAGGCCTCGGCGGTCTGGTCGGCGGACAGCAAGTGGATGGCGAACTGCTTGCTGTCACGCAGGATCGGGTAGGTGTCGGAGGCGTAGTTGGGGCAGAACAGCACCAGCGCCGGCTCGATCGACAGCGCGCTGAACGCGCTGGCGGTGATGCCGACGATGTCGCCGTCGGCGTCCAGGGTGGTGACCACCGTGACGCCGGACGGGAAGGAGCCCATCACGTCTTTGTAGATGCCGGGTTCGATCATCTTGTGCTACCTCTCAACGCATCACGAACGGGTCGGGCATCGGCGCGGTGGACAGGTTGATCCACACGGTCTTCAGCTCGGTATAGGCCAGCACCGAATCGATGCCGCTTTCACGGCCGTAGCCGCTGTTCTTGAAGCCGCCGATCGGCGCCATGGCCGACACTGCGCGGTAGGTGTTGACCCAGATGATCCCCGAGCGCACATCGCGGGCCAGGCGGTGGGCACGGCCCAGGTCGCGGGTCCAGATGCCGGCCGCCAGGCCGAACTGCGAATCGTTGGCCATGGCCAGGGCCTGTTCCTCGGTCTTGAAGCGGATCACCGCCGCGACCGGGCCGAACACTTCTTCCTGCATGATGGTCATCGAGTTGCTGTCGCACTCGAACAGGGTCGGCTCGTAGAACCAGCCATCCCCTTCGACCTCGGCACGCTTGCCGCCCAGGTGCAGCTTGGCGCCTTCGGCCTTGGCCGCCGCCACCAGGCCTTCGACCACGGCCAGTTGCTGGGCGGTGGCCATCGGCCCCATCTCGCTGGCGTCGTCCTGCGGGTTGCCGATGCGGATGCGCTTGGCGCGCTCGATCAGGCGGGCCACGAACTCATCGAAGATCTCGTCTTGCACCAGCAGGCGCGAGCCGGCCACGCAGCTCTGCCCGGAGGCGGCATAGATGCCGGCCACGGCGCCGTTGATGGCGCTGTCAAGGTCGGCGTCGGCGAAGATGATGTTCGGCGACTTGCCGCCCAGCTCCAGCGACAGCTTGGCGAAGTTCTCGGCGCTGCTGCGCACCACGTGGCGGGCGGTGGCGGCGCCGCCGGTGAAGGCGATCTTGCGCACCAGCGGGTGGCGAGTCAGGGCCGCGCCGGTGCTTGGGCCGTAGCCGGTGACCACGTTGACCACACCCGGCGGGAAGCCGGCTTCATGGGCCAGGCGCGCCAGCTCGAGGATGGTCGCCGAGGCATGCTCTGACGGCTTGAGCACGATGGTATTGCCCGCCGCCAGGGCCGGGGCCAGCTTGATCGCGGTCAGGTACAGCGGGCTGTTCCAGGGGATGATCCCGGCTACCACGCCGATCGGTTCGTGCACCGTGTAGGCGAACAGGTCAGGCTTGTCCAGCGGCAGGGTGCCGCCTTCGAGCTTGTCGGCAAGGCCTGCGGTGTAGTGGAAGAACTCCGGCAGGTAGCCGACCTGGCCGCGGGTTTCGCGGATCAGCTTGCCGTTGTCACGGCTTTCGAGCTGGGCCAGGTGTTCCTTGTTTTCGGCGATCAGGTCACCCAGGCGGCGCAGCAGCTTGCCGCGCGCGGTGGCGGTGATGCTGCGCCAGGCCGGGCTGTCGAAGGCGCGCTGGGCGGCCTGCACGGCCAGCTCGACGTCGGCTTCGTCGGCGTCGGGCAGTTGCGCCCAGGCCTGGGCGGTAGCCGGGTTGAGGCTGTCGAAGGTCTTGCCGCTGTGGGCATCGAGCCATTGGCCGTCGATGCACATCTGGAAACGAACGAGGGTCATGCAACAATCCCCTTGGCGGATTCGGTGAGGGTGCGGGCTTGGCTGAGGAAGTCCAGCAGCATCTTGTTGACTTCCCGTGGTGCCTCTACCGGCATCATATGCCGTTGCTCGGCCAGCACCACGCTCTGCGCGCCGGGAATGCTGGCGGCAAGCTGGCGGGTCATGGCCGGGGTGGAGCCGGCGTCGAGTTCGCCGGTGGCGATCAGCGTCGGCACCTGGATGCTGCCCAGGTCGCCTGCGCGGTACATGTCCTGGGTGGCGAACAGCGAATAGGTGGTGTGGTAGCCCTGCGGGTCGTTGCTTGCCAGCACCTGGCGGATCGCGGCGACCTGCGCGGGGTTGGCCGCCTTGTATTCACGGCTGAACCAGCGGTCCAGGGCGGCGTCGACGTTGGCGTCGGGGCCCTGTTCGGCCGCTTGCGCGGCGCGGGCGATCACCCCGGCGCTCTGTTCTGGCGTGCGGTTGAACACGCTGTTGAGCACCACCAGCGCAGCCAGGCGCTGTGGGTAGTGCAGGGCAAAGGCGCGTGCCACCAGGCCGCCCATGGAGAAGCCGATCACGGTGGCCTGGGCGATCTGCAGGTGGTCGAGCAGTTCGGCCAGTTGCGCGGCGTAGCCTTCCAGGCCGATGTCGGCCGCTGGCAAGGCGCTGTGGCCGTGGCCGAGCATGTCGTAGGCGATGACGCGGTAGTCGTTGGCCAGGCCCACGAACTGCCCGCCCCACATTTCCTTGTTCAGGCCCACGCCGTGGATCAGCACCACGGGTTGGCCCTGGCCCTGGACCAGGTAACTGGTGCCGGCCGGTGTACGTTCAGCGACAGGCTGAATCATGGAGGGCGCTCCTTGAAGGTCGGGCGTGGCGCTTGCACGCAACGCCCCGGCCCGTCTTGGTTGTTGTTATTGAGCGTTGGCCTTTTCGGCCGCCAGTTCTTCCAGGTCGATGTAGCGGTTGCCGATGCGCGGGTGCAGGCGGCCGCCGTCGGCAGCGCCCAGTACCACGACGATTTCGTCGGCACGCGGGGCGTCTTCGATCTGCATTTCCAGGGTGATGTAGTGCGAGCGCAGGCCTTCGTCGTCCTTCTGCATCATCGGGATCTGGATCGAGGTGCCCGGGCCGCCGCGCTTGTTGGTGAAGCTCAGGTAGCTCTTGGCCTGCACGGCTTCGCGGTAGTGGTTGCCGAAACGCAGGGTGTGGATCACGGCGGAGGCGTGCTCGATTTCGCCATCGGCGCCGACCACGGCTGCCTTGCCATAGGCTTCGATCTTGTCGGCACCGCCGATGGCGGCGGTCAGGCGCTCGACCATCAGGGCACCGAGCTCGGAGCAGTTGGCGCGGATTTCCGGCTTCAGATCTTCAACGAAACCGCGACCGGCCCATGGGTTCTTGATCACGACGGCCAGGCCGACCATGGTCACCGGCTTGTCGGTGGCCTTGCCGCCTTCGATGCGGGTCTCTTCGGAGTAGGTGACGATCTTGCGGATTTCGAAACTCATGGGGGGCTCCTGGTGAGGGTTATCAGCTCTTGTTGTCTTATGGTATACCATAATATTTGTTGTGCAAGAGGGGGGCTGAAATTTCTCTTGGGAGTGGACGAAAGGCGGGCTGATACCTTGATTGTTGTGCTGTCTGTACTGGCCCTATCGCCGGCAAGCCGGCTCCCACAGGTAGGTCGCAGCTCTTGAGGGCGGTGGTGTACCTGTGGGAGCCGGCTTGCCGGCGATGGGGCAACCCCAAATTCAAAAAAACGCCCGCTCGCGAGGGCCACGCGGGCCGCCGGGAGCGGGCTTGTCCCGCAACAGGTTCAGGCAATGGGAATTCAGGCGAACGCCGGCACCACTTCCTTGATGAACAGCTCCAGCGACTTCTTCTTCTCGGCGTGGGGCAGGCTGTTGTCGCACCAGAAGCTGAACTCGTCGACGCCCAGTTCCTGGTAGTACTTGATGCGCGCGATGATTTCTTCGGGGGTGCCGATCATGGTGTTCTTGCGGATGTTCTCCAGGGCGAAGGCCGGCACCTCGGCGAACTTCGACTCCGGGCTCGGCTCCAGGAAACCGTTGACCGGGGTGGTCTTGTTGCCGAACCAGGCATCGAAGGTGCGGTAGAAGCGCGAAATGGCCTGGGCACCAATCTTCCAGCCGTCCGGGTCGGCCGGGCTGTGCACGTGGGTGTGGCGCAGCACCATCAGTTGCGGGCGCGGCACCTCGGGGTTGTTGTCGAGCGCGGCCTGGAACTTGTTCTTCAGGTCCAGCACTTCTTCGTCGCCTTTCATCAGCGGGGTGACCATCACGTTGCAGCCGTTCTTCACCGCAAAGTTGTGCGAATCCGGGTCGCGGGCGGCGATCCACATCGGCGGCATGCCTTTTTGCACCGGCTTGGGCACGCTGGTGGAGGTCGGGAAGTTGTAGACTTCGCCTTCGTGGGCGTAGTCGCCTTGCCACAGCTGGCGCACCGCCGGGACCATCTCGCGCAGGGCCTTGCCGCCGTCGGTGGCCGGCATGCCATTGGCCATGCGGTCGAACTCGAACTGGTAGGCGCCGCGAGCCAGGCCGACTTCCATGCGGCCGTTGCTGATGACGTCGAGCAGGGCGCATTCGCCGGCCACCCGGATCGGGTTCCAGAACGGCGCGATGATGGTGCCGGCGCCCAGGCGAATGGTCTCGGTGCGCGCGGCCAGGTAGGCCAGCAGGGGCATCGGGCTTGGCGAAATGGTGTATTCCATGGCGTGGTGTTCGCCAATCCACACGGTGCTGAAACCGCCGTTCTCGGCCATCAGGGTCAGTTCGGTCAGGTCTTCGAACAGCTGGCGGTGGCTGACCTGTTCATCCCAACGTTCCATGTGCACGAACAACGAAAATTTCATGGGGCTTTCCTCAAAGCTTGGAAGTCTCGCCTGGCGCGCCAGGCGTCAGTAATAAAGCTGGGCGTATCAGGCAAAGGCGGGCAGGCTGGCCATCTTGCCGCGGCAGTACACCATCGGCCGTGGCGCCTGCTCGGGGACGATCAGGTTGTGCACCTTGCCGACCATGATGGCGTGGTCGCCACCTTCGTACTCGCGCCACAGCTCGCATTCGATCACGGCGGTGGCACCGGCCAGGATGGGGTTGCCCAGGGCGCTCAAGGTCCAGGCGATGCCGCTGGCCTTGTCCTTGCCCTTTTTCGCGAAGGCATAGGCTTCGGCCTGCTGTTCGCCAGAGAGCAGGTGGATGGCGAAACGCTTGTTCTTGATCAGCACCGGGTAGGAGTCGGAGCTGTAGTTGGGGCAGAACAGCACCAGCGGCGGGTCCATCGACAGGGAAGAGAAGGCGCTGGCGGTGAGGCCGACGATCGAGCCGTCGTCGTCCAGGGTAGTGATGACGGTGACGCCGGACGGGAAGGAGCCCAGGACGTTCTTGTAGACGGTTGCGTCGATCATGGCGAGTACCTCGAATGGGCTGCGGTGGTCCGCGGTTTTTATCGTTGATGTGTCTGATGGTATACCGTAATACTCGATTTGCAAGCGGAATTTCGCCAACGCGAAAATTCACGATGAATGGCGCAAAGCCGCATGAACAGGGGCTTTGACCAAAGCGACGGGCCTTGGCCGCGGTTGCTGAACCGGATCAGTTGGCGATTTATAGACCGCAGCAGTGTTGTCAAAAATTTGGAATACCATAATATGGTCCGCAGCTGAGAGGCCGCCTAGATGCGGTTTCCTTACAAAGATAAAAACGACCTTTCGAGCTGAAAACCATGTCCCAACCGTCATCGCAACACCAGTTTGTCGAGAATCACACGGTCGATTACGTTCCACCTGCCGAGCGCCATGGGAAGGCGCGCGACCTGTTCACCCTCTGGTTCAGTACCAACATCGCGCCACTGCCCATCGTCACCGGCGCCATGGTGGTGCAGGTGTTCCACCTGAACCTGTTGTGGGGCCTGATCGCCATCGTGCTGGGTCACCTTCTGGGGGGCGTGGTCATCGCCCTGGCCTCTGCGCAGGGACCGCAGCTGGGCATTCCGCAGATGGTGCAGAGCCGGGGCCAGTTCGGCCGGTATGGCGCGCTGTTGATCGTGTTCTTCACCGCGCTGATCTATGTCGGCTTCTTCATTTCCAACATCGTCCTGGCGGGCAAGACCATCCATGGCATCGCGCCCAGCGTGCCGATGCCGGGTGCCATCGTCATCGGTGCCCTGAGCGCCACGGCCATCGGCGTGATCGGCTACCGCTTCATTCATATCCTCAACCGCATCGGCACCTGGGTGATGGGCTCGGCATTGCTGGCCGGCTTCATCATGATGTTCGTGCAGCCACTGCCGGCCGACTTCTTCAGCCGCGGCGCGTTCAACCTGTCGGGCTTCATCGCCACGGTGTCGCTGGGCACCATCTGGCAGATCAGCTTCTCGCCCTACACCTCCGACTATTCGCGCTACCTGCCCAAGGAAGTGGGCATCGCCAGGCCGTTCTGGGCGACTTACTTTGGCGCCACCCTGGGCACCATCCTGTGCTTCAGCTTCGGTGCCGTGGCGGTGCTGTGCGTGCCGCAGGGCACCGACGCGATGGATGCGGTCAAGCAGGCCACCGGCTGGCTGGGGCCGATCTTGATGGTGCTGTTCCTGCTCAACATCATCAGCCACAACGCCCTCAACCTGTATGGCGCGGTGCTGTCGATCGTCACCGCCATCCAGACCTTCGTCGCCCAGTGGACGCCGAGCATCAAGGTGCGGGTGATCTTGGCGTCGGTGATCCTGCTGGCGTGCGGCATGGTCGCGCTGAATGCCTCGGCGGGCTTCATCGGCCAGTTCATCGGGCTGATCCTGGCGCTGCTGCTGGTGCTGGTGCCATGGGCGTCGATCAACCTGATCGACTTCTACCTGATCAAGAAGGGGCAGTACGACATCGCCTCGATCTTCAGCGCCGATGGCGGGATTTATGGGCGCTTCAACCATCACGCGATCATTGCCTATGCCTGCGGGATCCTGGTGCAGCTGCCGTTTGCCAATACGTCGCTGTACGTGGGGCCGTATTCGAACATCGTCGAAGGGGCTGACCTGTCGTGGCTGTTCGGTTTGGTGGTGACGGTGCCGCTGTACTACTGCCTGGCTACCCGGGGCAAGGCTGCCGAGAAGCTGGTGCGGGCGGTCAGTGTCAACGAGTGATGTGTGAAAGGGGGCTGCCTTGCAGCCCCTTCGCGGGCAAGCCCGCTCCCACAGGTACCCCGCTGACCTCGGGGTTGCAAAGGTATCTGGACTGCCCCCAAGGGTTGGATTGGTGTCCAACTTCTTGGGGGCAGTCCATCTCCGTGGGAGCGGGCTTGCCCGCGATGGGCCGCAACGCGGCCCCCGCTGTTTCAGCTCAAACCTTGAACTGCGCCACCATCCCATTCAGGTCCACCGCCAGGCGCGACAAGTCCTGCGCCGCCGCACTGGTCTGATTGGCCCCCGCCGACGTCTGCATCGCCAGGTCGCGAATGTTGACCAGATTGCGATCCACCTCCCGCGCCACCTGCGCCTGCTGCTCCGAGGCACTGGCAATCACCAGGTTGCGCTGGTTGATCGAGGCGATCGCCTCGGCAATCACCTCCAGCGCCTGCCCGGCACCCTCGGCCACTTCCAGCGTGCCGGTGGCGCGCCCCTGGCTGCTGTGCATGGCCGTCACCGCCCGCTCGGTACCGTTCTGGATCCCGGCGATCATCTGCTCGATCTCAGCCGTCGACTGTTGGGTGCGGTGGGCGAGGGCGCGCACTTCATCGGCCACCACGGCAAAGCCACGGCCCGCTTCGCCGGCCCGCGCCGCCTCGATGGCGGCGTTCAAGGCCAGCAGGTTGGTCTGCCCGGCAATGGCGCCGATCACATCGAGCACGCGGCTGATCTCGTTGGCGTTGCTGGCCAGCTGTTCGATTTCGGCAGAGGTGCCGGTCACATCCGTGACCAGGTGCTGCAGCGAGGCCAGTGCCTGGTTGACCTGGTCACGCCCGTCACGGGTGGTGCGGTCGGCGCCCTGGGAGGCGTCGGCGGTGCTGACGGCGTTGTTCGCCACCTCTTCCACGGCAGCGGTCATCTGGTTGACGGCGGTGGCCGCCTGGTCGATTTCCGCGCTTTGCTGGTGCAGGCCGCGGCTGGTGTCTTCGGTGACGGTGTGCAGCTCTTCGGAGGCCGAGGCCAGCTGGTCGGAGGAGGCGGCGATCTTGCGGATGGTGTCACGCAGGCTGGCCTGCATGCGGCTCAGCGCGCGCAACAGCATGGCCGGTTCGTCGCGGCCGCTGACCTGGATGTCCTGGGTCAGGTCGCCGGTGGCCACCCGTTCGGCCACGGCCACCGCGTCGGCCAGCGGCACCACGATGCTGCGGGTGAGCAGGATGGCGATGCTGGCCAGGGCGAGCATGATCACCAGCAGCGAGCCGATGACGGCGACAAAGGCCTGTTCGGCCACATGGCTGCTGCGCTCGGACGCCCCTTCGGCGCCGTTGCCGTTGTAGGCGATCAGTGCGCTCATGGCCTTCATCATGCTGTCGGCGTGCTGCGACAGCGGGCCGGTGATCTGATGCCTGGCCTCTGCCTCGCGGCCGGCGGCAAGGTCCTGCAGCACCTTGGCCTGCAGGCCGAAGTACTGCTGCCGGGCGCTGTTGAAGGCGTCGAACAGGGCGCGGTCATCGGCGGCGATGATGGTGTCTTCGTAGGCTTTAAGGCCTTCTTCGAGCTGGGCCTTGATGCCGTTGAGCATCTCGATGCTGCGTGCCCGTTCGCTGGCGTCGTCATCCAGCGCGGCGCGCAGGGTGACCGCGCGGGCGCGGCCGAGGTTGCTGCCGATTTCACTGAGGGCGACCACGGCCGGGATCCAGGTGATGCGGATTTCGTCGGTGGCCTTGTCCATCTGGCGGGTTTCATAGAGTGCGATAAGGCCCATGGACAGGACCAGTACGCCCAACAGGGCGAATACGCTGGCAGCGCGAATGCCGATCTTCATATTCCGGAGTTGCATGGAATTGCTCCTTGACGTTGGCGTGCAGGGCGTCAAGAGCATGGGCGGGAGGCCGGGTCAGCGGGGGATGCCGGGCTCTCGATGCGCTGCGGATTTAAGTGTGTGTCTCACCCTCGTGCATGCTTTTTGATTTAGATGATGCCATATGGCCATCATGATTGACCAGCTATTCAATAAAAGGACAAAAAAAGGCATATCCGTCATTACTTGACGGATATGCCAGGATATTGCGCTTAAACGATGGCGATCTGCGGGTCTGCCGCTGCCAGCGCCACGGCGCGGTCGGCGGCTGGCGGGTAGATCCAGACGGTGTTGATCTGGCGCTTGAGGTCCTTGCCTTCCTGGCCATGCAGCTTCAGTTCGCGCTCCCAGCCCTCACTGTAGGCCGCGCCCCAGTCACCGAGGTCCAGGCAGGTGACGTACTTGGGCTGGCGGTATACCACCGGCTGCACGCCAAGCAGGTCGGCCATGGCGTTGTTGCCACTGTGACGGCCCATGGGGATGGCGTGCTGGCAGGTCATCAGGGCGTGGTTGCCGACCTCGTCCACGGCCGCCCAGGCGGTATCGCCGGTGGCGTAGATATGCGGCTGGCCCACCACCTTGAGGTGGTCATCGACCTTGAGCCGGCCGAACGCGTCGCGCTCGCCGGCAACCTGCGCAGTCAGCGGGCTGGCTTTGACGCCCACGGTCCAGATCACGGTCTTGCTGGCGATGTAGTCGCCATTGTCCAGGGTGACGCCACCGGCATCGACCGCAACCACCGACCTGCCGGTCACCCATTCGACGCCTGCATGCTTGGAGGCGGCGACGATCGATGGCTTGATCCCCGCGCCCAAGGCCGCGCCAACACTGGCGCCACGGTCGACCAGCAACACCCGCACAGCGCTGTTCCCAAGCACGGCGCGCAGGCGTGCGGGCATTTCAGTGGCGGTTTCGATGCCGGTGAAGCCACCGCCACACACCACCACGGTGTTGCGTGCAGGCGAGTCGGGCAGGGCGGCCAGGCTCGCCAGGTGCTGCTCAAGGCGCATGGCCGAGGCCATCTGGTCGACATCGAAGCTGTGCTCGGCAAGCCCCGGGACAGCCGGGCGTGCAACCTGGCTGCCGGCGGCCAGGATCAGGCGGTCATAGCTGATTTGCTGTGGCTGGCCGTGGCTGTCGGTGTAGCGCACGCTGCGGGCGTCGGCGTCGATGGCCTCGGCGCTGCCGCTGATGAAGCGCACGCCAACGGCCTCGAACAGCTCGCCCACGGGGGCCTTCAAGGTGTGCGCGTTGGCTTCGTAGAGGCGGGGGCGAATGTGCAGCTCCGGCTGTGGCGCGAGCACGCTGATGCTCAGGTCGTCGCGCTGGGCCTGGTCGAGCAGGCGAGCGGCACTCAGGGCGCTCCATACGCCGGCGAAACCGGCACCGATGATCAGGATGTTGGATTTCATGCAGCTGCTCCGCAAATGTCGTACAGGGAATGAAGAGGGCTTCGATCACACGGCAGGTGTCTCTCGAATAACTACGACTCTATTGGTCGTAGTTTCTCTTTGCAAGTTTTTTCTTCGTAGCGTGCAGGCAACTGATCGGTGGGCTGTAGGCGATTTCTGCTTCGCGGGCGGGCAGGGCGGCGGGGCGCAAGCCTTGATCTCACCACCCCCATCCGTTATAGATAAAAAGGAAACCACAAAGAAAAGAGGCCATTTCAGCCCCCATGTACGAGATCACACGTATCTTGCGCCCCTCAGGCCCCCATTACGCACCCTGTGCTGATGGATACGGGCCCACCCCCATGCCCCTCTCCCCGCTTTTCAGCCTGTTCCACGTGTTGTCGATTCCGCCCGCCAACATCCTGCTCAGCCAGATGCGCAAACGCCCCGTCCCTCCACCTGCGCCGTAACGCCTGAATTCCACCACCCCCGGCCATTTGCCGTTTGGGGTTGGGGAGCCTTTGCATCTTTTTCAGCGTTCAACTGTTCAGGAATCACTATGACTCTTCGTGTAGCTATCATCGGTGCCGGCCCGTCCGGCCTAGCGCAACTGCGTGCCTTCCAGTCCGCCCATGCCCAGGGCGCCCCCATGCCGCACATCGTCTGCTTCGAAAAGCAGGCCGACTGGGGCGGCATGTGGAACTACACCTGGCGCACCGGGCTCGACCAGCATGGCGAGCCGGTGCACGGCAGCATGTACCGCTACTTGTGGTCCAACGGCCCCAAGGAGTGCCTGGAGTTCGCCGACTACAGCTTCGATGAACATTTCGGCCGGCCGATTTCCTCGTATCCGCCGCGCGAGGTGCTGTGGGACTACATCCAAGGCCGTGTGCAGAAAGCCGGGGTGCGCGATTTCATCCGCTTCAACACCGTGGTCAAGCACGTCAGCTTCGATGAGCAGACGCGCACGTTCACCGTCAGCGCCCACGACTACGGCACAGGAACCAGCATCGAGCAGGTGTTCGATTACGTGGTGGTCGCCAGCGGCCACTTCTCCACCCCGCACGTGCCGGAGTTCGCAGGCTTCGAGCGCTTCACCGGGCGCATCCTGCACGCCCACGATTTCCGCGAAGCGGTGGAATTCAAGGGCCAGGACCTGCTCATCGTCGGCAGTAGCTACTCGGCCGAAGACATCGGCTCGCAGTGCTACAAGTACGGCGCGCGCTCGATCACCACGGCGTTTCGCACCCAGCCGATGGGCTACAAATGGCCCAAGGGCTGGGAAGAGCGCCCGCAGCTGGTGCGGGTGGAGAATGACCTGGCGTACTTCGCCGATGGCTCGCACAAGCGCGTGGACGCCATCATCCTGTGCACCGGCTACCAGCATCACTTCCCGTTCCTGCCCGATGAGCTGACCCTCAAGACCAACAACCGCCTGTGGCCTGCGGGCCTGTACCAGGGCGTGGTCTGGGAGCGCAACCCGCAGTTGCTGTACCTGGGCATGCAGGATCTGTGGTACAGCTTCAATCTGTTCGACGCCCAGGCCTGGTTCGCCCGCGACTACATGCTCGGGCGCATCGAGCTACCGGCCAAGGCGGCCATGCAAGCCGACAGCAAGCGCTGGCGCGAGGACGAGGAGGGCCTGCAGACCACGGCCTCGATGTATGAATTCCAGGGTCGCTACATCCGCCACCTGATCGAGCAGACCGACTACCCAAGCTTCGATATCGACGCGGTCAATCGCATCTTCCTGCAATGGAAGCAGGACAAGAAGCACGACATCATGGGTTATCGCGACAAGTCCTACCGCTCGGTGATCACCGGCACCCAGGCGGTGCCCCACCACACCCGCTGGCTGCAGGCGATGGACGACTCGCTGCAGGAATACCTGCGTGAAACGGACGGCAAGCAAGCCCAGGTCAAGGCCCTGCGCCGGTAACCGCCCGCGGTTGCAGCACGGCGAGGTTGGCGACCCGGCGCGACCGGCGTATGATTTGCGACAAAGTTGGTCGGAGATTGAAATGTCGCTTTACAGTGCTGGCGTCGAATATGGCATCCATTGCCTGCTCTACCTCGTGGACGAGCGCGGTGACACGCGCGAGTCCAGCGTGCGTGATCTTGCCGAGCTGCAAGGCGTGCCCCAGGAATACCTGGCCAAGGTGTTCACCAAGCTGGCGCGCGCCAAGCTGGTGGTCGCCACCGAAGGCGTGCGCGGCGGCTTTCGCCTGGCCCGGCCGTCGGACGAAATCACCGTGCTGGACATCGTCAACGCCATCGACGGGCCGAAGAAGATCTTCGACTGCCGCGAGATTCGCGAACGCTGCTCGCTGTTCGAGGGTTCTGCACCGGGCTGGGCAACCGAAGGCACCTGCGCGATCCACGCGGTGATGCAGGGCGCGCAGAAGCGCATGGAAGACGCCCTGGCCCAGCAGACCATCCTCGACCTGGCCCGCCGCGTCGGGCGCAAGGCCCCGGCGGAGTTTGGCCGGCAGGTCGGTGAGTGGATGGGCGAGCGGCGGGAGAACAAGGGTGGGGGAGATATCCCGGTCAGTCAGGTCTGAATCTGCTGCCTTTGCCGGCCCTTTCGCGGGGCAAGCCCGCTCCCACAGAATATGGACTGCCCCCAAGATCGGGGGCAGTCCAGAACAAACTTGTGGGAGCGGGCTTGCCCCGCGAAGAGGCCGGTACAGTCAAAGCACTTCTCAGCGCCCCTCATGCTGGCGCCGATACGCCCCCGGCTGCACCCCCACCGCCTTGGCAAACGCCCGGGTAAACGCCGCCACCGACTGATACCCCACCTGCGCGCCCACCTGCTCCACGGTGTTGCCCGCCTGCAGCAACTGGCAGGCATGGCGCATGCGCAGCGCCAGCAGCACCTGCCCCGGCGACTGCCCGGCCAGTTCGTTGAAGCGCTTGAAAAACGCCGAGCGCGACAACCCCGTGACCGCCGCCATGCTCTCCAGCGTCCAGGCCTGCCCGGACTCCTCGATCAGCCGCTCCAGCAGCCCGGCAAATGCCGGCTGCCGGGCCAGCGCCACCAAACCGCCCAGGGAGCGCCCGGCATGCACCTGCTGGCGCAGCACATACAGGAACAACAAGTGCGTCAGCCGCTCCAGCAAGGTCTGCGAAGGCGCCGGCAGGCGCTGGCATTCGTCCAGGATCAACTGGAACAGCGCCCGCGCCGCGTGCCCGGCAGGCTCATCGGCGCGCAACAGGATGCGGTCGGCCAGCCCCTCGACGATCAACGACGACAACCCTGGGCGAAAGTGAAAGAACCCGCACACCAGCCCCACGCCGTCCGCCGCCTGGCTATCGAGCGCCTGCATCGCCTGGCGCGGCTGGGCGCAGGCGCTCAGCGGGTCCTGGTCGCTGGACAGCCGATAACCCATGTCGCGCAGCAGAAACACCGCGTCCCCGGCCTCCAGCCGCTGGGCCTCGGCCTGGCCATCGACATGCAGCCAGCAATGCCCCTGCACCACCAGGTGAAAACTGGCCCGGCCCATGCCCTGGGTGCTGGCATGCCAGCCGCCGCAGTAGCGGCCGACGTGGAACAGGCTGGCATCGAGCTCTAGGCCCTCTAATAACCAATCGACAAGTGGGCTGGACGAAATCATCTAATGTAAAGACTCAGGAGCAAGGAAAGGCGACTGACGAATATGGAGGGTATTTCTTATAACCAACAGACTGTATGCACACACACCGAAGGAGACCACTCCATGTCCTCGCGCATTACTCTACACACTCTGCAGAGCGCCCCGGAAGCGGCCCGCCCGTTCCTCGAGAACGCCCAGAAGAATTCCGGCTTCATCCCCAACCTGCTGGGCGTGCTGGCCAACGCTCCGGCTGCGCTGGAAACCTACGTCACCGTGTCGGCATTGAATGGCAAGGCCGAGCTGACCCTGGCCGAGCGCGAAGTGGTCCAGCTGATTGCCGCCACCCAGCACGGTTGCGACTTCTGCGTGGCCGGCCACACCGCCGTGGCGCTGAACAAGGCCAAGCTGCCGCAGGACGTGGTCGATGCCCTGCGCGCCCGTGGCGAGCTGCCCGATGCGCGCTACGAGACCCTGGCCGAGTTCGCCCGCGAAGTCATCGCCACCCGCGGCAACGTCAGCGAAGCCACCTATAACGCCTTCCGCCAGGCCGGTTTCACCGAGGGCAACGCCCTGGAAGTGATTCTCGGCGTGAGCCTCGCAACCTTGTGCAACTTTGCTAATGTGTTCGCCCAGACGCCGCTCAACGACGAGCTGAGCAAGTACCGCTGGCAGCCTTCTGCATAAACCGCGCAAGGCGCCGTGGCGCCTGCGTTACCAAAAGGAGTAGGGATATGCTTGATGCTGCATTTGCCAAGTGGCTGGATGCCAATGCCGAGGCCATCGACCAGGGCCAGTGCGACCCCCAGCAGGTGCTGGCGCAGATTGCCGAGTCGCAGTTGCTGCGCGTTGGCGTCGACCCGGCGCTGGGTGGCAGTGGCGGTGCGGTGACCGACGCCGTCGAAGCCATCGCGGCCATCGCCAGCCGCTCGCTGGCCAGCGCCTTCGTCTGCTGGGGCCAGCGCGCCTTTATCGAGTACCTGCTGCAAAGCCCCAACCAGGCCTTGCGCGAGCGCCTGCTGCCGGGCCTGCTGACCGGCGAGCTGGCCGGTGCAACCGGGTTGTCCAATGCCATGAAGTTCCTTTCCGGCATCGAGGCGCTGCAAGTGCGCGCCCGCCCCGAGGCCGACGGCTGGGCCCTGGAAGGCCGCCTGCACTGGGTGACCAACCTGCGCAAGAGCGGCTTCGTGGTGGCCGCGGCCATCGAGGATGACGCCGGCGGTGCGCCGTTCGTGCTGGCGATCCCCTCGCAAAGCGCAGGCCTTGAGCGCTCCGACGACCTGCAGCTGATGGGCCTGCAGTCGAGCAACACCGCAGCCCTGGCGTTCCATCAGGTGGCCTTGAGCCGCGACTGGCTGCTGCATGAAAACGCCCGCGAATTCCTGCCCAAGGTGCGCCCGGCGTTCCTCGCGCTGCAGTGCGGCATGGCCATCGGCCTGGCGCGCCGTTCGCTGGATGAAGTGCACGCGCACCTGCACGGGCGCCTGTCGTTCCTCGAAGAACACCGCCAGGTCCTGAAAGAGCGCCTGGAAAACACCGTGGCCGAGCTCAAGCAAGGCCTGCTCGATGGGCGCTTCCAAAGCCAGCCGGCGGCGCTGTTCAAGCTGCGCATCACCCTCGCCGAAAGCGCCGCCGACGCGGTGCAACTGGAGCTGCAGGCCAGTGGCGGCAAGGCCTACCTCGATGAATTCGGCGCAGGCTTCGCGCGCCGCTGGCGCGAGTCGGCGTTCGTGCCGATCGTCACCCCGAGCCTGGTGCAACTGCGCGCCGAACTGCACCGCCAGGCGACCGCCGCATGAGCCACGCGTTACTCCAAGCCCGCGACATCAGCCTGGGCTACCCGCGCGAGGGCGGCTGGCAGGAGGTGCTGGCGCGCTTCGACCTGCAACTGGCGCCCGGGGAGGTGGTCACCATCCTTGGCCCCAGTGGGGTCGGCAAGTCCAGCCTGCTGCGGGTGCTGGCAGGTTTGCAGCAGCCGCGCAGCGGCAGCGTGACCCTGCACGGTGAAGCCCTGCAAGGCCCGCACCCGCGCCTGGCGGTGGCCTTCCAGGACCCCAGCCTGCTGCCCTGGCTGAGCCTGGAAAAGAACGTCGCCTTCGGCCTGGACTTCGCCCGCCAGCCCAAGCTCGCCGCGGCCGAGCGCCGCGCGCGCATCGACCATGCGATCAGCGCCGTGGGCCTGGCCCATGCGCGAAATCAGTACCCGGCGCAGCTGTCCGGCGGCATGGCCCAGCGCACCGCGCTGGCCCGCTGCCTGGCGCGCCAGCCTGAAGTGCTGCTGCTCGACGAGCCGTTCGGCGCGCTGGACGAAGTGACCCGCGCCGACATGCAGCAACTGCTGCTGCAACTGATCGCCACGCACAACACGGCCGCGGTGCTGATCACCCACGATATCGACGAAGCCCTGCTGTTGTCCGACCGGGTGCTGCTACTGGGTGACCACCCAGCGCACATCCTCGGCCAATGGCCCATCGACCTGCCGCAGCCGCGTGCGCAGCGGGTCGAGGAGCTGGGCGCGCTGCGCATCGAGATTCTGAAAACCCTACGGCGGGCCAGCCGCACAGCCGAACCTTCCCCCACCTCGTTGCCTTCGGAGCCTGTCCATGTGCATGGATGACTGCTGTTCCACCACCTCGCGTCGTGATTTCCTCAAGCTCAGCGCCATGCTCACCGCCGCCGGTGCCGTGCCGCTGCTGTCGAGCCTGCAGGCGCGCGCTGCCGCCGAGCCTGACGCGCCGGTGCGCATCGGCTACCTGCCGATCACCGATGCAACGCCGTTGCTGGTGGCGCACAACAATGGCCTGTTCGAGGCCGAAGGCATCAAGGCCGAGCGCCCGGTGCTGCTGCGCAGCTGGGCGCAGGTGATCGAGGCGTTCATCTCCGGGCAGGTCAACGTCATTCACCTGCTGTCGCCGATGACTGTGTGGGCGCGTTATGGCAGCAAGGTGCCGGCCAAGGTGGTGGCGTGGAACCACGTCGGTGGCTCGGGCCTGACCGTGGCGCCGGACATCACCGAAATGAAGCAGCTGGGCGGCAAGACCGTGGCCATCCCGTTCTGGTATTCGATCCACAACGTGGTGCTGCAGCAGATGCTCAACGACAACGGCCTGACGCCGGTGTCCAAGCCCGCCAACGCGCAGCTGGCGGCCAACGAGGTCAACCTGCTGGTGCTGCCGCCCTCGGACATGCCGCCGGCCCTGGCCAGCAAGCGCATTGCCGGCTACATCGTCGCCGAGCCGTTCAACGCCCTGGCCGAGAATCTCAAGGTCGGCCGCGTGCAGCGCTTTACCGGCGATGTGTGGCGCAACCATGCCTGCTGCGTGGTGTTCATGCACGAGCATGACCTGAACAACCGCCCCGAGTGGTCGCAAAAAGTGGTCAACGCCATCGTCAAGGCCCAGCACTGGACGCGCGACCACCGCGCCGAAGCCGCCGCGCTGCTGTCCAAGGCCGGCCCCAACAAGTACACCCCGCACGACCCGGCGGTGCTGGCCAAGGTGCTGGCGCCGGCTGCCGAGGACCGCGCCGGCTACATCGCCAGCGGCGCCATCCGCCACCAGCAATGGGACGAGAAGCGCATCGACTTCCAGCCGTACCCGTTCCCCAGCTACACCGAGGAGCTGGTCAAGCGCCTGAAGCACACCCTGATCGAAGGAGACAACGGCTTCCTGGCCGCCCTGGACCCTGCGCAGACCGCACGCGACCTGGTCGATGACCGCTTCGTGCGCAACGCCATTGCCGCCGTCGGCGGGCCGTCGGTGTTCGGCATTGCCGACAATTTCGAGCGCAGCGAGGAGTTCGTGGTCTGATGCGCAAGCACGTCGTACATGCCGGCCTGGGTTTGGCCGGCCTGCTGGGTTTGTTGCTGCTGTGGTGGGCTGGGGTGGCGGTATTCGGCGAGGCCGACGGGCTGTCGGCGCGCTTCTCGCCCCAGGCTACCCTGGCCAGCCTGGTCGAGTTGCTGGGGCAGGGCGAGGTCTACGGGCACGTTTGGGTCAGCCTCAAGCGCATCCTGATTGGCTTGCTGCTGGCCTTGCTGATCGGTGTGCCGCTGGGTTTGCTGGTGGGCAGCTACCGGCACCTGGAAGCGGCGACCACCCCGGCATTTCAGTTCCTGCGGATGATTTCGCCGCTGTCGTGGATGCCGGTGGTGGTGATGCTGATGGGGGTGGGCGACCAGCCGATCTACTTCCTGCTGGCCTTCGCGGCGTTGTGGCCGATCCTGCTCAACACCGCCGCCGGCGTGCGCCAGCTCGACCCGCGCTGGCTGCAGCTGAGCCGCAGCCTCAGCGCCACGCGTTGGGAAACCTTGTGCAAGGTGATCGTGCCTGGGGTGATCGGGCATGTGCTGACGGGTGTGCGCCTGGCGATCGGCATCTTGTGGATCGTGCTGGTGCCGTGCGAGATGCTGGGGGTGAGTGCGGGGCTGGGGTATTTCATTCTGGATACCCGCGACCGGCTGGCGTACTCGGAGCTGATGGCCATGGTGCTGCTGATCGGCGTGCTGGGGTTCATGCTCGATGCCCTGGCGCGTGGGCTGCATCGGCGCTGGGTGCATGCCTGACGGGCCAGTGTGGCCCTATCGCCGGCAAGCCGGCTCCCACATCGAGGGCGGTGAGCATCCTGTGGGAGCCGGCTTGCCGGCGATAGGGCGCTCGGCTCAATGCACCGTCTTGCGCTGCCTCACACACTCGCGCGCCTGCACGGCCAACTCATCCAGGCGCTCATCGCGCTGCTGCTCGGCCTCGATCATCGCCTCTTCACCCTGCTGATTGAGCAGGTAGGTGTGAATTTGATGCACCTCTTGGGCCTGGTAGATCGGCGCAATGTCCAAGCGCCCGATCAACGCCCCGCTGGCCACCCCGGTACTGCTCATCAACACCTGCGGCCCGCTGGCCGCCACCACCTGCATGCCCATGGCCTCGAACCACGGCACCTGGTGCACAAAGGCATTCAGTTCGACGCTGGCAAAGCGTGCCTGCACATCGCCCAGCAGGGCGCGGGCGACACCCTCGCGGCGGCGCTCGGGCACCACGGCAAGGAAGGCCAGGGCACAGGCTTGGGGGTTGTCCTGGGCGGGCAGGGTGAGGGCGAAGCCGAGCAGCTGGTCCGGCGCTTCGGCATCCAGCGCCAGGGTCAGCTGCACGGCCAGCCCGCGGGTGCCGTCCATGGCCTGCAGGTACTGATGCACCTCCATGCCGACGCCGTACTGGTACAGCGGATACAGCGGGTTGTCGGCACGAATGGCGACGCTGCTCAGGTCGCCGACGTGGTGGATCACCAGCTCACGGATCTGGTTCTGGAAAGATTCGGGCGGCACGCTGTCGAGGCGGCTCAGGATGAACATCGGGGGGCGGGCTCCGGCTGCAGGTGGATCACCCCGCGCCGGGGTGGCGCGGGGTGCACAGTCTAAACCCTTTTTGCCGGGTCAGCCTCTTGCCTGCAGGCCCGCGAGCATCAGGTCGAGGTTCTGCACCGCCGCGCCCGAGGCGCCTTTGCCGAGGTTGTCGAACACCGCCGTCAGCAGCACCTGGCCGTGCTCGGGGTTGGCGTACAGCGCCAGGCGCAGGTCGTTGCTGTCGTTCAGGGCCTCGGGGTCCAGGGCGGTGGCCGCGCCGTGCTGGTGCAGGGGCATGACCTGCACATGGCGGGCACCCTGGTAGTGACGCTGCAGGCAGGCCTGCAGCTGCTCGGCGCTGACGCCCGGCAGCAGGCGCAATTGCAGCGGGATGCTCAGCACGATGCCCTGGCGGTAGGCGGCATACCCTGGCAGGAACACCGGGCGCGCCGACAGCCCGGCGTGCAGCTCGATTTCCGGCACATGCTTGTGGGCCAGTTCCAGGCCATACATCTGCAGGGTCGGCGCCGTTTCGTCGCCCCCCTGCTCATGGCGCTCGACCGCCGCCCGGCCGCCGCCGGAGTAACCCGAGATGGCGTGGATGCTCAGCGGGTAGTCGGCCGGCAGCAGGCCGGCGTTGACCAGCGGGCGCAACAGGGCGATGGCGCCGGTGGGGTAGCAGCCGGGGTTGCTGACGCGGGTGGCCTGGGCAATGCGCTCGGCTTGCTGTGCATCGAGCTCCGGCAGGCCATACACCCAGCCTGGCGTGGTGCGGTGCGCAGAGCTTGCATCGATCACCCGCACCGCAGGGTTGCGGATGGCGGCCACGGCGTCGCGGGCAGCGTCGTCGGGCAGGCAGAGCAGGGCGATGTCGGCACTGTTGATGGCGTCGCTGCGCCGCTGCGGGTCCTTGCGCTCGGCTTCGGGCAGGGTCAGCAGCTGCAGGTCGTCACGCCCGTGCAGGCGTGCGTGGATCTGTAGGCCGGTGGTGCCTTGGTCGCCATCGATGAAAACTACAGGGGTGTGCATGGTCGGGGTCCGGTGTGAAGAAGATGGCCTATGCTCGCTTGTCGCCCAGATAATGGAAATTTGAATATCATGACGCTCACGTTCATCTTTTCTGAACCAAAAGGTCCCTGCCCCCATGCGCGAAATCAGCCTCGACCGCCTACGCACGCTGGTCGTCATCGCTGACCTCGGCTCGTTCGCCGAGGCCGCCCGCCAGCTCAACCTGGCGCCCCCGACCATCAGCCTGCACGTGGCCGAGCTCGAGGCGCGGGTAGGGGCGCCGTTGCTGACCCGCAACCGCAACCAGGTGCGCCCGACGCCCACCGGCGACACCCTGCTGGCCCGCGCCCGGCGCCTGCTGGCCGATGCCGACCAGGCGCTGGACGAAGTGCGCCGGCAAGTGCAGGGCCTTACCGGCCGGGTGCGCCTGGGCGCCTCGACCGGTGCCATTGCCCACCTGCTGCCCAAGGCGCTGGAGCACTTGCGGGTGGCGCACCCGGGCATCGATGTGCAAGTGCAGGTACTGACCTCCCAGGCGTCGCTGGCGCGCTTGCGCGAAGGGGCCCTGGACATCGGCCTGGTGGCCTTGCCGCAAGTGGCAGGCAAGGGCGTGCGGCTCACCCCCTGGCGGCGCGACCCGATCCTGGCCTACGTGCCTGCCGACTGGCAGCCGCCGGCCAAGGTCACCCCGGCCTGGCTGGGGCAGCGGGCGCTGATTCTCAATGACGGCAGCACCCAGCTGTCGCGGGTGATCGGTGAATGGTTCGCCGCCGCCGGCTTGTACCCCGAGGCGCGGATCGAGCTGAACTACAACGACGCGATCAAGAGCCTGGTGGGCGCCGGTTACGGCGCCACCTTGCTGCCTCAGGAAGGCGAGGCGGCGGAGCTGGACCGGCGGGTGCTGCGCCGGCCGTTGCGGCCGGGGTTGTGGCGGCAGCTGGGCATTGCCTGCAGGGAAGGGGAGCTGGAGAAGGCCACCGCGCATGTGCTGGAGGCGCTGGAGCGGCTGCGTCAGTAAGGGGCCTGCTGCGCAGCCCATCGCCGGCAAGCCGGCTCCCACAAGGACTGAAAGCTGGCGCAATCCCCTGTGGCAGGCCACCGGGCATGTGCTGGAGGCGCTGGAGCGGTTGCGGCAGTAAGGGGTCTGCTGCGCAGCCCATCGCCGG